>JAAWDW010000168.1 GCA_022793975.1 Bacillota bacterium | reverse complement strand
GTCCCGCAATCAGCTGCGGAAACATCGATATATACATAGCAAAATCAATGATATTTTTTCTGATACTTACATCTTTTCTGTAAACATCCGCCAAATATGATATTGCCTGAAATGTATAAAACGATATTCCTACCGGAAGTGGAAGTTCCAGTGGCTCCGCTGCAAATCCAAAAAATTCGTTTACTGACGAAATCAAAAAATCCGCATACTTAAAAAATCCCAGCAGCAACACATTTACGGAAACAAACACCGCCAGCACCGCCTTTTTTATAACTCGTTTATTGATATTTCCCAAAACAATTCCCGCTGTATAATTAAATATAATCGAAAATATCATAAGAAAAATATACACAGGCTCGCCCCACGCATAGAAAAAAAGGCTCGCCGCAAGCAGAACCGTATTTTTAAGTCCTGCGGGAGCCAGATAGTATGCACATATTACAACCGGTAAAAAATAAATCAAAAAAGTAACGCTGCTGAATATCATTTATCCAATGCCTCTAATACTATATCCATTTTACTGAAGATATGTTTCGATATAACTGCCCACAGCTTCATTCGCTTCATCTGTGTCATTGCAGACTATCATTACAACAGCGCTGTCAATCTGCGTAATAACAGCTTTTTCAAGCTTGGGAAGTTCTTCAGGTACATAGTTTTCAAATCCACTTTTCTGCTGCTCAATACGTGAATTAAAGGCCGTGCTGACAAGAAGCGCCTCATTGTCACTGCTGACGGTAAATACCGCTATCTCTTCCGCGGTAGCCCCCGTACTCATATAGACGGCAATATCCTTTGCGACATCCTTTTCCATTCCGTATATTTCATAAGCAATATCATTGTCCACTTTCGTAAGCTCATCCGCAAATGTTATGTTTTCAAACAAATGCTCGGCAAGCGCCTGTGCATCTATAATTGTATCAAACGGATTCTCTTCTTCAGGAGTCCCTGTTTCCTCCTGCTGACTGCTGCATCCGTAAAGGCCTGATATCATAAGTAAAACTATTATAAAAACCAATACTCCGTACAATCTCTTTTTCATTTTCTTCGTCATACTTCTCCTTAATATATAATTCTGTTTCTTTATTTCACCGTAAATGCCAAGCACATTTTATTAATTTAGTTTTGTTTTTCTCATTCACATTATAAGTCCGCTGACAATTCGGCAAGCTCTGCCGCCCATATTTTGCAGTATTCACTCTTAAGATGCACGCCGTCTGTAGTTGAGTCGGAAAGCAGTGCTCCTTCCGCATCTATGAGAGGCTCATCGGCATTTATATATGTAACTCCCATATCACTTGCCATCTGCGCGAGGTTTGTATTGTACCAATATATCTGCGCATTGTTTACTGTACCGCCCTTATCTGATTTTTCCTTTGTTACAGGAAGCAGTGCCTGCACAACTATCACTGCATCCGGCTGACTTCCATGTACAGCTTCTATCAGCGTTTTATACTCATCTATGTACTTTTCTATATGAGTCCAGCCAAGTTCATTAAGTCCGAGGCTGATATATACTTTTGAATACTGTTTCGAATCAAGAAGTTCGTAAACCGACATTTTAGAACCGCCGACCGTAACTTTATTTCCGTCTGTCACTTTGTCTATAGAAAGAGATTTGGCGCAAAAAAAATCTGCATTTTTTATGCCCGAATAAAGTGATAATCCTTCAGTACGCGAATCTCCTATGAAAAGCGCGCCGTCGAATACTTTGTATTGCTCACTGTTATGCACCTCATTCGTATTTTCACTGCGGTCCGCCGCAGCATCTCCCGCTGCCTTTAATTCATAAGCGCCCGCATTTGCTTCCGTATTTACATCGTTGTTCTCTGTTTTCTGTATCTTATCCGCACCAATTCCCGAATCGTTTTCACTTTTTACGGTATCGTCTCCCGATTGCCGCAAATCGTTCTCATTTTTATTTTCCGTCACAGGCGTTTTTCCGTTTTTATCTGTATCTTTTACATAACCGATGCGGTCGCTTACAGCATCCGCAGATGCACCAAATGACAGATCTTTCATAGAAATATCCGTACTTCCGCCAGCTTTTACGGATGACCGCACACAAGATACCAAAGATAAAGCTATTAATAATACAGCAGCTAAAAATACAAATTTTTTCATCATCCCATACACCCCTAAAAGCTTAAATCATACCTTAATCATAACTCAAACATTAGGCCTTGTCACCACTTTTTTCACTTATATTTTGAGGAAATTTTTACACCGTTCCACAGCGTATTTTTCAGACTGAAATGCATGGAAAACAAAAATAAAAAGCGCCCGTCCGAGCACAATATGTTAATCGCATATGCTGTATAAACAGTATTATACTGCTACTAACCGCAGATGTGCATGAAGGCGCTGCATTATTTTAAAATATCAAAATTAAACTCACCTTATTGATTTCGGATTGAATATAAGAGCTATTATATAACCGAAAGCTATCGCCACCGTAATACCCGCGGCAGTTTCTTTTACAGCTCCCGTAACAGCCCCGATAAAACCGTCTTTGGCGCCGTCCATCGCGCCTTTTGCCAGTGCATATCCGAATCCCGGAAGAGGTGTTGTCGCACCGTTTCCCGCAAAATCCACTATAGGCTGATAAAGATGAACAGCTGTAAGCAAAACACCGGATACAACGAGTATAACAAGTATACGCGGAGCCGTAAGTTTTGTCGTATCAAGAAGTATCTGACCTATAACGCAGATTACTCCTCCCACTGCAAATGCATATAAATAATCCATTGCTTTTCTCCCTTTTATAATATCATAATCTCTGCCGCATACACAATTACATAGTTTCAAATGCAACTGCGTGTGCTATTCCCGGTATAGACTCTCCCTGGAACGGGCTTATTGTGGAAAGCAACGCCCCCGTAGAAAGCACGAGCGCTCTGTTTATCTCACCCTTTATCATTCGCCGGAACAGCCAGCCCGTATATACAGATGCTGAACAGCCGCAGCCGCTTCCGCCGCTGTGAACATCCTGCTCTTTCTCATATATCATAGTGCCGCAGTCATCGTATATATTCTCAAGTACTTTTCTGCTGAGTCCCGCATCGCTCATCAGATCTACCGCAATATCTTTTCCTATGAATCCGAGATCGCCGGTCAGTATTATATCATAATAATCGGGGCTTCTTCCCGTATCTTCAAAATGATTTAGAAGTGTATCTACAGCCGCCGGCGCCATTGCCGCACCCATCTGATTGGCATCTTTCATACCTGTATCTATTATCTTGCCTATTGTGCCTTCCGTAAGGCATATTGTCTTCTGCGGAGGCACAAGATTTTCACTTTCTCCATTCTTGCTGTCCGATATAACTACAGCTCCTGCCGCAGTGGCTGTCCACTGTGCCGATGGAGGTCTTTGATTGCCATGTTCAAGCGGCATTCTGAACTGTCTCTCCGCAGTGCAGAAATGACTTGAAGCTCCGGCAATGGCATTGCCGGCAAATCCGCCGTCTACAATCATACCCGAAAGCAGCATTGCCTGTGACATAGTACTGCACGCTCCGTAAAGTCCGATAAACGGTATATGAAGATCACGGGCCATAAATGCACTGGACATCAGCTGATTCAAAAGGTCTCCCGTAAGCATCACATCTATTTCATTTTCATTTACACCGGACCGCTTTATTGATGTCATAACTGCTTCTTTAAGCATCTTGCTCTCCGATTTTTCCCATGTTTTTTCTCCGTATGTGTCATCATCAAGTTTCACATCAAACCAATCCTTGAGAGGTCCTTGCCCTTCTTTTTTACCGACGACCGAACACATCCCCGTTATCATAGGCCTGTTTACAAATTTTATCGTTTGTTTTCCTATTTTATTCTGCGCCACTTTTTCGCCCCCTTTTGTCTCTAATTTCCCCCGTTTCCGATTTTTTTATTCGTATCCGCAGTATATGAATACCGCAGCTCTTCTGTCATTTAAAACATTATCCTGCCGTTTATCCGCTATCTGAAATTCTTCCGAAAAAAATTCGCCGCATTGTCAAAAAATATTTTTTCTGTAAGAGTGTTTCCAAAGCGTTCCACAAGATATGTATAAAGCACACCTATTTTATCAATCCCGCTTATAATATCCGGAATATCGGCACCATCATAATCCGAGCCGAGGGCAAGTACGTCTTCCCCTCCGAGCATAAGTATATGCTCAATATGATTTGCTATATCTTCGAGTCCGGCGGCTATGGACACTGATTTTTTTGTCACATCAGCTGTTTTGTCCAAACTTCTCAAAAATTGCTCATAATAATTTATACCTATAAGTC
>JAAWDW010000167.1 GCA_022793975.1 Bacillota bacterium | reverse complement strand
CCCGAAGGTCCTATAAACGCTGTAATATTCCTCGATGGAATCCTCATATTTATATCTTTAAGCGCATGAAAGCTCCCGTAATGCAAATTGAGATTCTCAATTGTAAATTTATCCTTTGCCGTTATCATCGCTTCTCCTTTTTATATAACATTTCATACTTTTTAATAATACACTCAGCATAGTATCACATCCGTATACATTGAGCGAGCTGTGAACCAGGACGCAAGTGAGCAAGATTTATGCGGATGTTATGCTGCAATTCTAAAAAGTATAATTTTTTGAAATTACAACACACCGATATTTTATGTCAGATTTCATTATCTCTTATTTCGATTTTCAGGAAAAAAGATAATTTCATCGTCTCTTTACTTGGTAATCCTTTCGGCAACTACAGCCGAAAAAAAGTTTACAAGAGCGGTCACGGCAAGAAGCACGACTGCAGTTGCCGAAGCCTGATCCATATAAAGACCTTCCGAATAAAGCGCATACATATGCACCGCAAGAGTCCTCCCCGATTTAAAAAGGCTCCCCGGCACCCCGGCAACTGTTCCCGCAGTATAGATGAGCGCCGCCGTTTCTCCTACAATTCTTCCCGTTCCGAGGACCACTCCTGCCAATATCCCCGATGAAGCCGATGGAAGCACTACATAAAATACTGTTCTGAGCCGTCCCGCACCCAATCCAAAACTGCCTTCACGGTAAGCATCCGGCACCGACATAAGCGCCTCTTCAGTCGTACGCATTACAAGCGGAAGTATCATTACAGCAAGTGTAAGCGCCCCGCCAATCATAGAATATCCCCACTCAAAATATACGGCGAACATTAAAAACCCGAACAGTCCGTAAACAATTGACGGTATCCCGGCAAGTGTTTCCGCCGTAATACGCACAACTGCCACAAGTTTGCTTCCTCTTTTCGCATATTCGGTAAGATACACCGCCGAAAACACGCCGACCGGTACTGCGATTATAAGAGAGAGAGCTGTCATAATCACAGTATTTATTATTGCCGGCAGCATCGAAACATTTTCACTGCTGTACTTAAGCGCAAACAATTCAGGAGACAGATGAGGAACTCCGGACACAAGTATATACGCTATGATTATAAAAATTGCCGCACCGCTTACTGCAGCTGCCGAATACACAATTGTTTTCAAAAAAATTGCTTCCGCACGCCGCACTCCATATAAGTGTGCTACACGTTCTCCTGTTCTTTTTTCTTTTTCTGTATCGTTTCTCATATTCGCTTTCCCCTTTTTAGACACGAAAACGATAAATTTATGATTAAAATAAACACAAGCAGTACCACTGCCGTTGCTATCAGCGCTTCTCTGTGCAGATCCGAGGCATAACCCATTTCAAGCACTATATTAGATGTCATAGTCCGTACACCGTCAAGCACGCTTTTCGGTACTGCCGCCTGATTTCCCGCCACCATTATTACAGCCATTGTTTCGCCCACGGCTCTCCCTATACCAAGTACCACTCCCGCAAGTACGCCTGACGCTGCTGCCGGAAGTGTTACTCTGAAGACACTTCTCTCGTGCGTTGCACCCAGTGCCAATGAACCTTCATAATAATTTTTCGGTACGGCTCTGACCGCAGTCTCCGCAACTCCGATTATCGTGGGAAGGATCATAATACCCAGCAGTACAGATGCTGAAATAATTCCTTTTCCGCTCGTTCCTATCAGCTTCTGCACCGATGGCACAATAACCATAAGGCCAAAAAAGCCGTAAACAACAGACGGTATCCCCGCCAAAAGATCAATTGCCGGTTTTAATACTTTATACATCTTGCGGTTGCAGAATTCTGCCATATAAAGTGCTGTCAATATTCCAAGCGGCACCCCTATTAAAATCGCTCCTGCCGTCACATAGATGCTCCCGACTATCATAGGAAAAATACCGTACATCCCGTTTGACGGTTTCCAATGCCGCCCAAATATAAATTCTCCGAATCCTATTTCCGCCATAGCCGGCACGCCGTTTGTAAATAAGAAAAAGCATATAAGAAAAACACAGGCTATAGATGTGCATGCTGCCGCTATGAATACTATTCTCATTGTATTTTCCTTAAAATTATTCATTGCTCATCATTCCAATTTCATTCCAATTTGCAATTTCACCTGTATATATCTTTTTTATTTCATCACTTGTAAGGTTGGATACAGGATTATCTTTATTGACGATTATAACGATGCCATCGCGCGCAATTTCCGAAAAAGCAAGTCCCGCTTTTATCTCTCCTTCACTCAAGCTTCGAGATGTCATACCTATATCGCATATTCCTTCCCGTACTGCCATTATGCCCTGTGTGCTGTCGCTCTGCTGTACTTCTATTTCTGCATTCGGATTAATTTTTATATACTCTTCTTTAAGCGCTTCCATTACCGGTGTTACAGATGAGGACCCGGAAATTGTAATACGGCCGTTGAAAGATGTTTCCGATTTGTTCTCCGTTCCGGCTTGCTTTTTTTCTTCATCTTTATCCGCAATCCCGACATATCCCTTTTCTTCGATTATGCCCTGTCCCTTTTCGCTCATTATAAAATCCGTAAAGTCTTTTTCAAGCGAAGAAGGATTTTTTCCTTTCATAGTCACTATTGCAAAAGACCGTACAGCCCTGTAACTTCCGTTTTTTATATTTTCGGCGCTCGGAGCCGCGTTGTCCACCATCACAGGCTTGACATCCTCATTCATTGTACCAAGCGAAATATATCCTATCGCATTTTTATTAAGTTTAACTGTAGTTATCATTACGGAAGTGCTGTTTGTTACTTCAGAAAGGTCAGAGGTTGTATCTATTTTATTTCCTTTCTCATCAAGCGTTTCAATGCCGAATATCTCTGTAAAAGCCGCCCTGGTACCCGATCCGTCCTCTCTCGATACCGCGGTAAGATATACCTCATCGCTTTTTCCGCAAGAAACCGAGAATGCTGTGAGCACCGATATCAGCATAAAGCAAACCCACACCGTGCTTCTGTTTTTATTTTGTTTCATACTTT
>JAAWDW010000166.1 GCA_022793975.1 Bacillota bacterium | reverse complement strand
GCACCGGGAATTTTGACAAGCGACTGTCCGATTTCCGCGTAGCTCCACGAACAGGCAAGAATGGACGCAACTATTTCTTGCGGTCCTCCTGCATTGGCAACGGCAAGCATATAATTCGTATATGAAAGATTATCAAGCGCCGGTTGTACTTCAAATACCTGCTTTTCGGTAATTCCGAGCCTTTTCATATACGAACGGTGGATATTCATTTCGCCCCCAAGTATTTCATCAACATTCTGCGCAAACGTGCGCATAAGTTCGGGATCACGCGACTTTACAACGCCGAGTGCAAAGACTTTGGCATAGTCGAAGAGATAAAGATAATCCTGTAACATAAAATACTTAAACTTTTCTGCGGAAAGAGTGCCGTCTCCAATTCCTTTGACAAAAGGATGACTGAGGCATTTTTCCCACACCGGACGCGCTGCTTCGTGCAAACGCTCTGAAATTTTCATCACTGTTTCCTCCGTTTTATTTTTAAATTTTACAAGTGAGTGATGATCCTGCCGTAAATAAAAAAGCAGAACATCCGCAATGAGACGTCCTGCCTTGTAATTTCACAAACATTTTTTTGGTTCGCATCCCTACGTGGGCATGATCCAAATCAGGTGAGGTCGAGGGTACACCCTCCTCTCAGCCCTCTGAATGAGGACTCCCTTGCAATTAAATTATATTTCATTATGTGCAAAAAATCAATTGTTTTTTATCATTCAAACAAAACTGTCGAAAAATACCGCTCTGCCGTATCGGGAAGTACGGTTACAACTGTCTTTCCTTTTCCGAGTACACGCGCAAGTTTTATCGCAGCTGCAACATTGGTGCCGCTGCTTATGCCACAGGCAATGCCTTCTCTTCTGCCAAGCTCTCTGGCCGTATTTATCGCTTCTTCATCTGTGATAATACATATATGGTCATATATTTTCTGATTGAGTATAGGCGGAATAATGCCGTCGCCTATTCCCATCTGAATATGAGTCCCTATAGAACCTCCGGAAAGAGTAGCTGCGTTTTCCGGCTCTATGGCCCAGATTGTCATATCAGGATTCTGTTCTTTCAATACTTCTCCGATACCCGTTATTGTACCTCCTGTGCCTATTCCGGAGCAGAATCCGTGGATAGGCCCATTCACCTGTTCAAGTATCTCACGCCCTGTACAGTTTCTCTGTGCATCTGTATTGGCTTCGTTTTCAAACTGCTGGGGCACAAACACATTTGAATCCTTCTCTTTCATCTCCAACGCCATATTAAGGCATTTCTCAATACACTCTCCGATATTGCCCGCATCATGCACCAAGATGACCTCCGCTCCGTAATGCTGCACGAGTTTACGTCTTTCCTCACTCACAGAATCAGGCATAATAATTTTCACTTTATAGCCGCGCACCGCACCTACAAGCGCAAGTCCAATACCTTGATTACCGCTTGTTGGCTCGACAATAACAGTATTTTCATTTATCAGTCCTCTCTTTTCGGCGTCTAAAATCATATTGTAAGCCGTTCTTGTCTTTATCGAGCCGCCGACATTCAAGCCTTCAAATTTGACAAATATTTCGGCTCCGTCTTCGTCTCCCATATGATTAAGCTTAATCATAGGCGTATTCCCCATCGCTTCCAAAATATTGTTATATATCATACTGCACATCCTTTTAGCCCCGGATAAACTATCCGCGGCTAATTCTTTCCAATTTATTTTTCTATATAAATATATGCCCTTTTCAGGAGCATATAAGCAAGTTTATTAAAAATTCCCGCTATCTGATTCTATATCATTGTATGAAAAAAGGCAGGTCAGCCCTAAAGGAATGTCCTGCCCTGTGAATACTACAGATTAGTCAATTTTAGTAACATTTATCGCGCGGAGCTTCTCGGAGTTTTTAGGATCCTGCTCTGTATCAAAGCTTACTCTGTCGCCTTCATTGAGCGTTCTGTATCCTTCACCCTGAATTGCTGAAAAATGCACGAAAACATCACCGCTTCCGTCATCATTACTTATAAAACCGAATCCTTTCTCAGGATTGAACCATTTTACCGTACCGTTATTCATTTTCAGGTACCTCCTATTTTTAATATCGCACTCACCAAAGTTAAACAAAAAAACACATGTTTTTGTAAATCATCAAATACTACGATGACTTACAAAAACATGTGAGACAATGCGCAAATTTGGGATTGCATTATTATTGTAACATAATATTTTCGATTCGGCAAGTATTTTATTGCATGCAAAAATTGCCTTTTGCAAAATAAAAACAGCTCTCATTTTACCGTGAAAGCTGATTTTATTTTGACTATTTTACATTATTGCTGCTTCTAATATCTTGCTCTGTCCTTTGCAAGTCCGATAGCACTGAGAACAATAACGGCTACCGATAAAAGTGTAGCAAGCGACGATAAAACGATTACGAGTTGTTTCATATCTTCACCTTTCTTCCCTACACGGCATACCTGCCGCAATGTAATTTCTGTTGCAACTATTATACCACAAATCTCGATACTTGGCGGCTTTGCCGTAATGTAATTTGTGGTGCAATAGTTGCTTCTTTACGGCAACGCCGTATTTAATCAGTTGCAACTATTATACCACAAACTTTACGTTAAGTTTGATTTTTTTGCGGTAATTCGCTGATTATTTTAAAAAATATACTTTTTAGTAGCACAATCAGCATAGCATCACATCCGTATACATTGAGCGAACTGTGAACCAGGACGCAAGCGAGCGAGATTTATGCGGATGTGATGCTGTGTTTTAAAAAAGATATAAAATTATCTGTTATCCACTTTCTCCGGATAAAGGTCATGCCGGGTAAGTCTTTCAAATGCAACTTTTTCCCACACTGTGTCCTTTCTCCCGTAATTGCAGTACGGATCTATGGAAATGCCTCCGCGAGGTGTAAATTTGCCCCACACTTCAATATATTTAGGATCCATAACGCGTATCAGATCTTTCATTATGATATTTATACAGTCCTCGTGAAAATCCCCGTGATCCCTGAAGCTGAAAAGATACAGCTTAAGAGACTTGCTTTCAACCATTTTTTCACCCGGAACATACGATATATAAATGCAGGCGAAGTCAGGCTGTCCTGTTATCGGGCAGAGACTTGTAAATTCGGGACAGTTGAATTTTACAAAATAATCATTATCGGGATGCTTGTTGGGAAAGGTCTCAAGCACTTCCGGAGCATAATCTTTCTTGTAATTATTTTTATTATTCCCAAGAAGCGTTATCCCTTTCAGCTCTTTCTTTGTTCTTCCGCTCATTTTTCTCTCCTTTCTCTTTCTGAATCTGCACTGGGCTGTAAATCAGCAGCTTTCGAATGTTATTCCCCAACAGCACATAGCTGCCTTTGCACAGACAAGGCACATTTATAAATCCGCTCAAACCACAGTTTCTTTGCTTTTTCTGCGCTTTTCCGCAGAGTCAATGCCCCATACGCGTGCAAGCGCAGACACAACTGCTGCGCCGCAAATTGCAGGAATTATCTGCCCTATACAAAGACTCACTGCAAGCGCCGCATACGGTATATTCAGAATATATGACAACCATACCGGTACCAAAAGTCCGGGAACGAATATAATAGGCAGCACAATAAAAGCACGGTTTATGCCGGCTTTTCTGATTCCGGCAATAATAAATGCCGTAAGAATGCCTGCAAGCCCTCCTCCGACCGTATCGAGAATCCCAAGTCCTCCGAAAAGCATATTGGATATTGAATTTGCGAGACCAAGTGGTAAAACCAGGAACGGAAAAAGATAAGCCAGAGCGTACACAGATGTTGCTATTCTGATCTGATATGCTCCAAAAGAAAAGCCTTGTGTGATGTAAACAAGCACCACATAAATGGCCATAATCATTGCAGAAAGTGTCATTTTCTGCACTTTGCTCATATTTTCTTGATTCATAATATCACCTCCAAATAAATCGCACAACAATGCTAAAACAGCTGATCTTTAATATATATCGTTAATTTACGATACACAATCGCCGGTCATTATCAAAAGCTTGTCTTTACATTGTCCCTAGTTTTGTTTTATGACAGGATGGTCTCGAACTGTCAGGATTCATATCCGGAAGTCTGTGCACACGCCTTTGCTTGGGGCGCTCATTTCGCACAGCAATTACTATACACCTTGTCCGTTTAAAAATCAAGTATCGTCCGCGGAAAAATTATATGCGGATAAAGGCAAAACTTATCCGCATATAAGCAAACACGGTCTTCATAAAAAAAGTCTTTTCGCATTTTTCTCTGCGAAAAGACTTTACAAGTAATTTTAAATACCAATAAGCCAATTTGATTTAACGCGCTTTTCTGTATTCCTTAAGTTCATTAAGCGCTCTTCCACCGAGCGGATATAGAATAATTATATTAAAAATTGTCATAAGTCCTATGCCCACATCGCCGAGATCCCATACAAAAGTATAAGTTGCAAGTCCACCGACAAACAGCATCGCAAGCGCAAATACTTTGTAAAGTGTCTGCCATATCCACTTGTCACCGAACAAATAGGCTACGTTGGATCTTGCATAAAACAGAATGCCGAGAAAAGTCGAAAAACTGAACATTGCCAGCGTTGCCGCAATAAATATTACACCGAAACTTCCGAGATGATACTGCATTGCCGTCTGGAGCAGATTCATTCCTACGAGTCCCGATGTCACTTCCTCAGGTACGAGCAGCATTATCATAGCTGTGCAGCTGCAGATCACAAGCGTATCCACAAATACGCCCAGTGACTGCACGAGACCCATTTTAGCCGGACTGTCGCACTCTGCCGCCGCTGCCGCGCAGGGAGCAGAACCGGACCCCGCTTCATTTGAAAACAGTCCGCGCTTTACACCTTCCATAAGCACCGCGCCAAAACCGCCTGCTGCTATCTGCCTGATACCGAAAGCCTCTTCAAAGATGCGGCTGAATACTGCCGGCATCTGTCCAATATTTTTTACCATAATAAATATTGTCATGCCAAAGTACAGCACCGCCATAATAGGCACCATTATATCCAACACTTTGACAGTTGCATTTTTGCGAAGTACGATAACAGCGGCAAGCGCAACGAGCACTACTGTTGTATAAATCGGCGGCACAGCAAATGCATTTTCAAATGCGGAAACCACCGAGTTGCTTATTACCTGACTTATTCCCGCCCAGCAAATGAGACCCGAAAGTGCAAAAAGTGCCGCAACAATAACAATTCTTTTCTTTTTACCCCGCTTCTCTTCAACAAAACGGTGCATATAATAAGCCGGACCACCCCTATAGCCGCCGTACAAAGGATCCTCCTCTTTATAAAGCTGTGCCAGTGTCGCTTCTACAAATGCCGTTGCCGCACCGATAACCGCCATCAGCCACATCCAGAATACCGCT
>JAAWDW010000165.1 GCA_022793975.1 Bacillota bacterium | reverse complement strand
GGTACGGGAATAGCCGTCATGTCCGCCCTGATCCGCGGGCTGGAAAGGAGATGCGCTTCTACTCTGGGGAACTTCTGGACTGAACATTTCTCCCGCACCCTCGCAGTCGCTGCCCGTTATTATAGGTGTATGCACATACACAAATCCTTTCTCCTGAAAGAACTTATGAATTGCATATGCTACAAGCGACCTTACTCTGAATACCGCGGCAAAGGTATTGCTCCTCGGTCTTAAATGCGCTATTTCGCGCAAAAATTCCATCGAATGGCGCTTCGGCTGCAGAGGATAATCAGGTGTCGAGCCTGCCTCTATCGTAATTTCCGATGCCTTTATTTCAAACGGCTGCTTTGCGCCCGGCGTAAGCACAAGCATTCCTTTTACAAGCAGTGCCGTTGCTACATAAGCCTTGGAAATTTCCTCGAAATTATTTATGAATTCTTCCTCGTAAACGACCTGCACGGACTTGAAGAACGATCCGTCGTTGAGTTCGATAAATCCGAATTTATTTGAGCTTCTGTTATTCCTTACCCAGCCTCTTATCACCACTTCTTTGTCCGCATACGCATCCGTATTCCTGAAAAGCTCTTTTAAGAGAATATCTTTCATAACTTTCTTCCTTTCCACTGCTTTTATCTTGTTTTATAGCACAAATTTACATATTTAAGCGCTTTTCATAATGAAATTTGTGCTGCAATAGTTGCTTCCTTACGGCAACGCCGTTTTAAACAGTGGCAACTATTATATCATAATATTATACCAAAACGCAGTATTTTAAGCAAGAAATTTAAATCATATCTTTTAATAAGCCGTGTTTTTCATATCTGGTTGTTCTCTCTATCTTATTTTTATCATCTACAAACACAACTTTCGGCAGATGCTGTGCTGCTTCATTTTCGTCCATCTGCGCATAGCACATAATGATTATTTTATCATTCACCTGTACCTGCCTTGCCGCGGCGCCGTTTAAGCATATCATGCCACTTCCGCGCTCCCCTGCTATAGTATAAGTTTCAAATCTGTTTCCGTTATTGATGTCGACAATCTGCACGAGTTCATACTCGCGGATACCAGATGCATCAAGCAGATCTTCATCTACCGTAATGCTGCCCACATAATCAAGCTCCGCCTGAACTACTGTCGCACGGTGAATTTTTCCTTTAAGCATATTAACAAGCATATTTTTTACTCCTATTTCTTTTCTATAATAAAATTATCGAGAAGTCTCGCCTTTCCTACATAAACGGCCATTGCAACAAGTGTATTATCACCGATTGTATCTTTCCTTGAAACATCATCAAAATTTACAACATCTACATAATCTATCTTAGCAAGCGGCTCCGTTTCTATATTCTCTTTCATCCTGCTGATGAGTTCTGCCGCATCGGTAAGCCCGTTTTTTACAAGTTCCTGTCCCATAAAAATCGTCTTGCTGAGTATGAGTGCCGCTTTTCTTTCCTCTTCATTAAGGTAAGTATTGCGTGAGCTCTTGGCAAGCCCGTCTGCCTCGCGGATAATCGGGCAGCCGATAATCTCCACAGGGATATTAAGGTCTGTGACCATGCGCTTTATTACGGCAAGCTGCTGAGCATCTTTTTGTCCGAAATACGCTCTGTCGGGCTGTACGATATTGAAGAGTTTGCTGACTACCGTGCATACACCGCGGAAATGAATAGGCCTGCTCTTTCCGCAGAGTTCCGCCGTTGGTCCTATCATATCCACAAATGAGCAAAAACCGTCTGCATACATTTCTTCAGGCTCCGGGTTAAATATAAGGTCTGCGCCTGCCGATGCGCAGAGTTCCGCATCCGCATCAAGATCCCGCGGATAATTTGCAAGATCTTCCGATGGTCCGAACTGCATCGGATTTACAAATACGCTCACAACTGTTCTGTCATTATCTTTTACAGAGCTGTCTATCAGGCTCTTATGACCCTCATGAAGAAATCCCATCGTTGGCACAAGACCCACGGAAAGCCCTTCGGTCCTCCACGCCTTTACCTGTTCTCTCACTTCTTTGATTGTGTGTACAACTTTTATCATTTTTTTGCCTTTCGTTTTATGTATTTTGCAAAATGCTATAGTTAGTAAAGCCTTGCGATTACATCATCGTCGATTTTATATCCGTGTTCTTCCGCAGGGAATACACCCGCTTTCACTTCTTCATCGTACTTTTTAAACGCTGCTCTCATTATATCGCCTATTTCAGCGTATCTTCTGACGAATTTCGGAGAAAAATCCGAGAACATTCCCAGCATATCCTGATATACAAGCACCTGACCGTCGCAGCCCGCTCCGGCGCCGATGCCGATAGTTACAATATCAAGCTTGCTTGTGATGAGAGCCGCCAGCTTTGCCGGTACTGCTTCGATTACGACCGCAAAAGCCCCCGCTGCCTGTACCGCAAGTGCATCTTCAATAAGCTTTTTCGCCGCTTCTTCGCTCTTTCCCTGCACTTTATGACCGCCGAAAGCGTTTATCGACTGCGGTGTGAGTCCGATATGAGCGCATACGGGAATTCCCGCGTCGACGATTGCTTTTATCTGCGGACATACTTCTTTGCCGCCTTCGAGCTTGACTGCGTTTGCATGTCCTTCTTTTATAAGTCTGCCTGCGTTGACAACAGCATCATACACCGATGTCTGATACGACATAAACGGCATATCACCAACGATAAGCGCATTTTTTGCCCCGCGTGCAACTGCCGCCGTGTGGTGAATCATATCTTCCATAGTTACGGGCGTCGTATCCTCATAGCCGAGCATTACGTTTCCGAGTGAATCTCCCACGAGAATAGAATTTATGCCTGCCTCGTCCACAAGTCTTGCCATCGAATAATCATATGATGTAAGCATCGAAAGCTTTACGCCCTCTTCCTTTGCCTTGGCAAATGTTAAAACTGTATTTTTCATTTTATTTTCCCTGCTCCTTGTTCTTTACTTTCGTTCATTTTTTATTCTGCATCTTTCCTAACACATCTGTGAGCAAACCTGCAAGCTCACTGTAATCACGCTGCGGATATTTTTCTTCCGCCACCTTTACAAGCTCTCTTGACAAAAGTTTATAGACCGCATCTATCGTGTCCGCACCATCCGCAAGCGCGTCAAGATGCTTCTTCACCGTTCCCGTATCATTTCTGTCAACTGGTCCCGTAAGCGCCGCTTCACAGCCCATACTGCACAGATTTTCCGCATTGTTGAGAAACAGCGGCTTCAGCGCTTCCTGCGCTGTTTCTTCGGAAAATCCACATGTGCAGAGCAGTCTTGCCGCCATATGGTACAGACCAATAACAAGATTACTCGCCATTACAAGTGAGGCGTGATATTGAGCTTTGTTTGCCTCACTTATGACCTGATAACTGTTGCCGAGCTTCGCGAAAAGCGCTTCAATTATCGTCATTTTTTGGCTGCTGCCCTCGACAGTAAAATAAGCTCTTCCGATTTCCTTATAAGAATTTTTCTTGTCGCTTACCGCAAATATAGGATGTACCGAATAACCGTATGCGCCCTCGGTCTCTATTCCGTCAAAAACCTGAGCCGACAAAGCACCGCTTGCATGGCATAATATTTTATCCTTAAGTCCGCATTCTTTAAGCTGTAAATAAACTTCGTAAATCGCAGAGTCGGGTGTCGTTATGAATATGACATCACTTGCCGCTACGAGTTCTTTAATTTCGCAGAAAGCCTTGCTACGCGTGAATTCCGCCGCTTCGCGAGCACTTTCGCAAGACCTGCTGTAAAATCCCGATATTATGAGATTTTTTTCATAAAAATAGCGGGCAAGAGTAAAACCGACTCTGCCCGCGCCAATAAATCCTATGGATAACTTGGATAATTCTTTCGTATTATTCATCATACCTCCTTCTCATTTCTGCCGCAAAATCCCGTTCGCCCCGCGATTCGGGTTTTGCCCTTTGATAAGACAAGTATGAATAAAATATTAAGCACGCGGTACGGTTTCGCCAGAATACCATCCGCCGTAATTATACAACCGCACCGCAAATTTGTAAAGTTAAATTTTTAACTAATTATTCTGTACTTTGGTTTTTCTTCATCAAACAGCAGATACCGCAGATAGTCATCAAGCACTACCGCTATGATACCGACAGCAATCCAGATAAGACTGAACCGCAGACATATCTGACCGAGAAAATTAAACGGCAGATCTGAATAATCCCAGATATTAAGATCGAGCCACACATTCAGGATTATACCTGCCGCAAGTTCACTCGCCGTGATGAACGCGGCTGCAAGCAAGCCTTGAAACGGGAGCGGCATATTTTTGGATGCAGCGTTTTTTTCGTTTATATTGCCTATAGCAAGAAACAGCGCGCCGCCCAGCAGCGCCATAGTCCAATGGCTGTACCCCCGGAAGCAAATCTCAGCGTTGTAATACACACATGCCCCGACTAAAAACAGCAAGATACACTTAAGCCCGCATTTACATTTACTTTTACCCATATAGTTATGCTTTTCCTCTCTTTTATGTTTATATATTTATGCCGCAGCCCGATAATTTCTTTTTTAAAATATGCCGCATAATGCAGACATATGCCCCGCATTTCCATATACGACATTTTCATATAATATAAACCGCTTGCCCGAACTTTGCCTTTTTTGCCTGAATGACATATTCGCACACCGCAGAATTCCGAAATTTTGTGATATAATCAATATAATGCTATGCTTTTTAAGAATAAAATCAGCATAGCATAACATTCGTATACATTGAGCGAACTGTAAACCAGGCCTTCAGTGAGTGAGATTTATGCGAATGTTATGCTGTAATTTTAAAAAGTATGCTTTTTAATCATGCATTTGGGAAACACAGTTTGAATGCAGATATTTTGAATGCAGATATAAAGTATGTCTATGTTGTTTGTATTGCACCGAAATTATCTTTTTCCTACAAATCAAAATAAAAGATAATAATAATTGGTATAAATATAAGCGTGTTGTAATTTCAAGGGAAAAAAAAAAACAATTTACTTACACTAAGGGAATGCCAGGAGATATTCATATGCTCAGAATTATTTTATGTGACGACGACTCATTTTTTCTTTCATTTGAAAAGGAGATAATAACAAAAATAATCAGTGACGGCAAAATCAATGCAGCTGTATCATGCACTGCAAGTTCCGCTGCCGAAATACTGTCTTTTACCGGCAGCAATCCGGGCGCGTACCTCATTTTTATGGATCTTGACTTTGGTGAGAGCCTTGCTAACGGTATTGATATAACTTCACTACTTAAGCAAAACGGCGCTGATATCCGTGTCGTTTTTACAACAAATCATCATGAAATGGCAATGAACGTGCTGAAAAGCGGCATTGAACCGTTTGGATTCCTTGAAAAAGGTACAAATATAGAAATTCTTGCCG
>JAAWDW010000007.1 GCA_022793975.1 Bacillota bacterium | reverse complement strand
ACTTGGGAGAATTCAAACGGAGAATTTGAAGGCTTCTTCATAAATACGCGTCAGATGCTGTGTTCCTTTAAATTCAAATTCACGTCTCAGGTTTATGTTGATTCGTTTTCCGTTTAAATTCTGCGGCATATATTCAGTTATGAGTTCCTCTTCTATTTTATCGGTATCCGTATATATGTCCGCACTGGCCCTGCCGCCTATCCAATTAAGGAGAAGTGCTGCCGGTGCAAACCCCACGCCTTTTGTAACA
The DNA here is from genome assembly GCA_022793975.1 of Bacillota bacterium. GTDB lineage: Bacteria > Bacillota > Clostridia > Peptostreptococcales > Anaerovoracaceae > QAKD01. Next base: position 5,802 of record JAAWDW010000007.1, on the reverse strand, counting down.
ATCATCATTTTTCTTTCTGTATCAACTCTGCCGCGCAGTCCTATTAAATCTTTTATACCGAGAATCCCGTTTCTGTACACACCTCGTACGAAAAGAGTATGTAGCCCCTCCTCTGTTATTCTCTTGCTCTTTGCCGACATTTCTTTTACCGCCAGATGAATTTTTCCGCCGGCAATATCGCTTTTCATTACAGATATCGGAATGTTATAAAATTCTTCGTCCTCTTTACGTTTCAGAAAAACATAAGAACCGGGTTTTGAACATTTAAGTGCAAACCCTTTGCCGACATCAAGCACGAGCACAGCTGTATCTTCTCCGTACCGCTTAAGCTCTGCCACCTCAGCCTCAAATTCTTCCCGTATATTATTTATCTTATTGCCGCCCTGTATAAATTCGTTATATATGCACACGCCTTTCCAATCACAATCGCAGTAATCTTTTCCCGCCAATCTGCTGCATACGAGACAATCGCCGGTTGCAGCTAAGTAGCAAGGGCAGTTTTCCGTGCCGCAGTCAATGCAGTCATAAAAATTTTCGTCCATTGCAATCCTCCGTCATCATTTATATGTATATATAATATGGCGGTTTTTCTATGATTGTGCAGACGCTTCTATACTGCTTTCGTCCGTAAATTCTCTTGCCTATTTGTTTTCAAAACAATAGTCCATAAGGTTGTACGCATCGTTAAACCAGTCCGGAGCATTCATTACCACACATATGAGCTGTCGTCCGTCACGCTCTGCCGAAGCGACAAGCGTCCGCCCCGATGCTTTTGTATAGCCGATTTTGATGCCGTTGCCTCCTTCATACTGATGAACTGTCTTATTTTTATTATAAAAATAATTATATTTGTCGGATTCACGCTGAGCACTGTAATCACCGGCAGCAGCAATTTCCCGAAAAATATCGTTTTTCATTGCTTCTCTCGAAATCATAGCCATATCCCTTACCGTCGTATAATGATTATCATCATAAAGCCCGCTCGGATTAAGAAAATTTGTGCCTGTACAACCAATTTCTTTCGCCCTCGCATTCATCATTTCAGCAAAATGCTCAGTATCTCCGCCTATTATTATTGCCAGCGCCGTTGCCGCATCATTTCCGGACCTCAGCATCATGCCGTAAAGCAAATCTATAATGCGTACTTCTTCATCGGGAGCAAGATATATTGACGAACCTTCTATGCCTACAGCCTCCTGAGGAATTTTTACTTTTTGTTCTATCGGGCTTTCAAGCTTATCAAGCGTTTCCAGTGTCAGCATAGCTGTCATTATCTTTGTTGTACTTGCCGGATAAGCTTTTTTATCTGCATTCTTCTCATAAAGCGTCTTTCCGTCTTCCGCATCTATGACAATAGCCGAGCCCGCCGATATGTTAGGTGCCCCTATACCGTGCCTGCCGCCCGTGAGCACTGCTTCCGGCAAATTCTGCGAAAATACCCAGAGTTCGTTATTGTTTATAATCGCAGACATTACAAGAACAGAGGCTATCATCATAAAACTGACAACATTTTTCTTAATATATCCACCTGCTCCCATATTTTTATAATTTTTGTTTCCCCGGATGTTTTTACCGTTTCTTTTTAATAATCTCATCATTTATTCCCCCTGCAAATAATTTTACTTTCAAATATTGAGTAAAATTCCGAAAATTAATATATTGCAGTTTGATAATTTTGAGTATAGAATAGCACTATGAGAATTGCGGTATATTAAGAATACATTTTCGTAATTGAATACAACGCCGCATTCGGTTATCTATGTTTTATAAAAAGGAAATATAATATGACAGGACAGGAGGGTTTTCAATGCTCACCATTGAAAAAATCAAAGACGCGCAAAAAGTAATTGCTTCGGACATTAAAAAAACCGATCTTACATTTGCCGCAAACATATCGGGTAAAAATCAAATCTTTTTAAAAACCGAAAATTTCCAGGTCACCGGAAGTTTTAAGGTACGCGGCGCTGCATACAAAATAAGCAAACTCAGCGATGAGGAAAAATCACGTGGCATTATTGCCTGCAGTGCCGGAAATCACGCACAGGGCGTTGCACGAGCAGCGCAGAAAGAAGGCATCAAATGTACTATTTGTATGCCGGCAGGCGCACCGCTCAGTAAGGTAGAAGCTACAAAAAGTTTCGGTGCGGAAATAATTTTTGTAAAAGATACTTATGATGACGCTTATGCAAAGGCTGTTGAAATTCAAAAAGAAACAGGGGCCACTTTTGTTCACCCGTTCAACGATGAAGATATCATTGCCGGACAGGGTACTATCGGCCTTGAAATACTCGAACAGCTGCCGGAAACAGATGCCGTTATTGCTGCTGTCGGCGGCGGCGGACTTCTTTCGGGTCTCGCACTTGCCGTTAAAAGTGTAAAGCCGGAATGCAAGGTATACGGCGTGCAGTCTATGAATGCTCCCGCAATGTACAATTCTTTCAGGGCACATCAGCTTATGGCTTCACAGAGTGCCGATACTTTTGCGGACGGTATTGCCGTGAAGGCTCCGGGGGATATAACATACGAATGCATTAACAGATATGTTGATGATATAGCGCTCGCAACGGAGGACGAAATTGCCGCTGCTGTTCTTATGCTTCTTGAGAAACAAAAAATCGTTTCGGAAGGCGCCGGCGCATCGCCTGTTGCTGCCGCATACTTTGATAAGTTCAATCTGTCAGGCAAAAATGTTGTCTGTGTTATAAGCGGAGGTAATATTGATGTCAACATTCTAAACAGGGTAATCACACGCGGAATGATACTTAGCGGAAGAAGAACGTCATTTACTATTGCCGTTCCGGACAAGCCTGGTCAGCTTACTACATTTTCTTCAATAATAAGTGAATACGGCGGCAATGTCATAGATATTCAGTACAGCAGCAGCGATCCGCTTATGCCTGTAAACAGCTGTTTTGTCAATCTCCTTGTAGAGACGCGTGACGCCAACCACGCTGCCAGCATCAGAGCCGCCCTTCTTGCAGCAGGCTTTAATCTGGTGTAGCAGCTTCTGCATAATTACACCCCGTTTTTATGAGTTATCCTTTTTTACAAAATACCGTGAAAAAAGATAACTCTTTTTTATATTCTGCACGCAAGTTATCTTTTTTCATATTTTTTATGTTCTAAAGATATTTTTTATTTTATATTTCTGAAATATATTTACACTCAAAACAAAAAAATATCTTTTATTTTTGCTAAGCAAAATAAAAGATACCTTCGCAACTGTTTTCTCCGCCGTACAGGATTATCTTTTCTATAATTCTTTCAACACTTTTGACATCAAGCGGTATTCGCAAATCTTCATATGTAAGCAATAAATTTTCCCCCGGAAAGTATCCGTGATTTGCATATTGCATCAATTTAGTTCCTATCGTTTTTTTATACTCCGCGTCATCCATCCGCCCAAAATGCTCCCACAAAACAAAGCCGCCGTACGGAAGTGCAACTGTAAAATCCGGATGTAAAGTAAGTGTGCCAAATTGTATAAGTCGCTCGTATTCAAAATCAAGTCCTGCCTCTTTCAGCTTCATACATATCAGAAGTTCTGACTTTGATCTCACCGAAAATCCCATTCCCGTATTGATTTTTAGTTCCTCCCTGCGATAATCAGAATTACCTGTTGCCCTTGACTGCATTGATTTATCAAGAGAACGAATATGATAAATTTCCCTCAGCAGCGAGCCTTTATCGCTCCCTGAAACCGTGACCTAAACGATTTTGTATAGATGGTTTAGCCCCGATTATCAGGATTACTTAGATTATCCAAGAATTATGGTGTATCATAATTCCTGTTGTCATTTTGTTGTCACAAGATTACTTGATTGAAATCGTTTTCAAGTTACTATCAAAGATTCTCATTAAGTATATCTATGTATCCATATATCAATGCTGAAAGAGCTTTTATGGACTCGCACAAATCTTTTGAAGTATCATTACCATCAAGCAATTCAGATGATGCGTGAGATAGCGGATTGGCATTCCTTAATTTGTGAGCTTTCTCAATGGCCGTTTTGCTATCATCAATACCAGAGTAAAACCGTATGAGCGTTCCTTCTTTATAAAACATATTGTAATTAGGCTTCTTTAGATGTGGATCATTACCTGCTGCAAAATCCAAATCGGCGGTTACTCGATCAAAATAATTCTTGTAATAAGCGAAAGCGGCCATATAGTTTGCCCGCTTCATCTCACATAAGTACATAAAGTACAGGTAGTGTGCCTTGCTGTCCTGTGCAATAAGTTTCGCTAACTTCTTTACCCTCCAAAGGTCAAAGCAGTGAATTGTACTACTTTTGCAATGATATAAATAATAACCATAAAGATTTGGATGCCGATCAGAAAGAATATCTAACAAATCTATATGTCTGAATTCGCTCTGAATTAAGTATGAGATAGCTATGGCTGTGTCATAGGAATTCCACTTCCCTGAGCGATTATTTCTGAAAAGTTGATTCAAGAACCCTTTAATAGCTCTATCGCTTTGGGTTTTCATAATCATTACAGTCAATCGCTTAGGATCAAGGCTGATAAAAGATATACTCCGTTCAACAAGTCCTACGATTTCTTTTACAACTGGCTCAGATTTCAATTCATCCTCGTCTTCATATACAAAATAATTAAAAACTTCACTTGGTGTAAACTCTATGTCATCCGAGGAAAAGTGTTTGTTGATTAGTTCATTGTATCTTTCTATATCAATACTGTCAAAAAGTAATTCGATGGACAGGCCATTTAAGAAACGATATAGAGCGCCGGAGAACAGTTCCTCTATATTGTGTTTTTGCCCATTGAAGTATTCATCATATAGTGATTTTTTGAGTTCAAGGTTGATTTCCTTTGATTCCTTCAAGCAGCATTTCTTGGTATTCAATGCCAAGCCATAATTTTTGAGAATTGATGAATACTCATTCCTTATTTCATTATAAGCATTGTGTAAATCTCCAATGGGTTTATCTGATGAAATAAGAATATACATATCGTCAACATAACGAACAATGCGGAAAGAAGAAAATGCCGTAATATTCTTTGATATGTATTCGTGCAGGGTCTTGTCTACAGCATCAAGATAGATGATAGTTGCAAGAAATGATGAAGCAACACTATTCTCAATAAGCGGAAACCTACCATTGCCGCAGTACACAAGCAATTCCTTAAATAAATGCAGCTGCGTTTGAGAAAACACTACTCTATCTGAGTTGCAAACGCTATCTATTTGTGCAATTAGCTTATCGACACCTATATTTGCAAAAAAATTAGTAATGTCTGTTTTGATGAAATATTGGTATTCATCAATAGAGGCATTTAGTTCTTTGAAAAAATTATCGTAGTCTTGCTTATATCTGGGGCGTAAATGCGCATAGTTGCCAGCATAATAAACGGATATATCTGACGGTCTGATAGGCGAATAGTGATTGTGTATTTCTAGTCCTATCGACTGTAAAAACAAAAATAGAATAGGAGCCACAAGTGATGAATCTCGAAAACTGCCGTCACCTTTTTGCAGATAGTTTTCTGACTGGTGCACGGCGGGGGCGAAAAGCATAAATGAAGCTGTTTTGATATAGCTGTTATAAAATTCTTCTCCAGAAATGATTTCTTGGTCGGAAGCGGAGAGTTTGGTAAACGGGAACCATTGCAGATAGGCTTTTTGTGAGCCTGCATTTAACGAAAAGTACATATTGCAGATGCTTTTCCACGTATTATAAGAAATCCCAAACAACTGTCTTTCCCTCCTCATCACAGTGACTTATTGTGTGTAGACTTTCTGTGTTCATCCATATTATATTATATCATTGGGGGATT
>JAAWDW010000164.1 GCA_022793975.1 Bacillota bacterium | reverse complement strand
TGCCTGGTGAAGAAAGGCAGACGCACCTGACCTCCGTGAGTATGCCCCGAAAGCATAAGCGATACATTATAATCTGTAATCTGGTCAAAAATATCCGGCTCGTGGCAGACGGCAAGATTAAATGTGTATTCGGAAGCAGCTTCAAGCACCGATGGATTGCCGTATCCTATCAGACAGTCGTCAATGCCGTGCATTGTAACATTGAGTTCGGGAATATAAAAATATTCGTTTTCGAGCACAGTAAAACCACCGGCCTCCATTATATCGGCGTATACTGGATTTCCCGTTTTCGAGTAATCGTGATTGCCATAGACGGCAAATTTTCCGTATACCGCAGTAAGGCGGCGGAGGGCATCCGAAACTTTTTCTTTATCTTCGCTATAAGTGTTAAGATCATCAATCAAATCACCTGTAAAAACAATTATATCGGGTGATTCAGCGTTTATCATTTCTATTGCTTTTTCAAAATGTTCCAGATCATAGTAAAAGCCGATGTGCGTATCGCCGAACACAGCAACTGTGAATGAACGCGATGCAACGGATACAGTTTTTCCGCCTGCTGTTATATCAGAAGCGGAGATGCTTATTTTATGGGCATCGAGTCTGAAAGGCTCTATCATATGAGCATATCCGAATACAGCAGCAAGTATTATAATCAGCGTTATCGCTGTTTTAAAAACAAATTTTATAAGTTTAAACATAGCCTGTATATATTACCATTTCTAAATGTGAGTTGCAACTATAAATATGTGAAGTTTTTGTGTTTTATTCTGATTCGTAAGTTATAAACGAATCATATAGAGTTAAGATCTTAAACAATTCAACTAAAATTTGCAAATAATTTATTGTGGTGGCGATAACTTGTATATGGTATAATTAAAAATGTATATTTGCTGAAAAAGGAAAAGTATATGGATACATATGATATATGCATTATCGGCGGTGGAGCATCGGGAATGACAGCGGCATTATCTGCAGCATCATTAAATTCTTCCGTAAAAGTTGTGATAATAGAGAAAAAAGAAGTTCTGGGAAAGAAACTCGCGGCGACGGGAAACGGACGCTGCAATATAACGAATACAGCTTGTGCGGAATATGATACGGCAAAAAATTTTTTAAGCAGTATAGGTATTATTATGCGAACGGAGGCTGAAGGCAGAGTTTATCCGTATGCGGGACAGGCTTCGCAAGTGGTAAGCGCGTTTTTGGCGGCTCTTAAAGCCCGCGGTATTGAAATTATATGCGATGATGCTGTTGTTTCGGCAAGATCGGTTTTGCCTGCCTTGAAAGTTGATGATAAAGATGCGCAAAGGGGAAAAATCAGCAAAGAGAGCAGCAGTGAGGATAGAGAAAAAAGAGAAAGTTCGTTTAAGATAGAAACTTTGTCGGGAAGAGAAATATATGCAAAGAAACTCATAATTGCCTGTGGAGGCAAAGCAGCGCCTCAGTACTGTACGAGCGGGGACGGTTACTGATGGGCCAAGTCTATTGGTCATACAGTGACGCGGCTTGCTCCTGTGCTTGCGCCTGTTACTCTTGATGGGGAAGAATATGAAGGCAAAAAGCTTAAAGGTATAAGAGCAAAATGTGCGGTGACTGTTTTAAAAGACGGAAAGCCGGCGGCAAATGAGCGTGGCGAAGTGCAGTTTACTGAGGACGGTATTTCCGGGATAGCGGTATTTAATCTCAGTCGTTTTCTTAAACTCGAAGACGGAGAAATGCCGGAGGAAGGAATGCGCAGATACTGTATATCTCTTGATTTTGTGCCGGATTATGAAGAGAATTATATTGAAAAATTACTTAGAGAAAAGCAAAAATCGTCAGATGACGGAGATTTGCTTCGCACAATTATCGATGACAGACTTGCGGAGACAGTGCTTAAAAAAGCGACCGAAGAAGCGTGTATGAAAAGTCAGGACAAGCATACTGGATATGATATAATATATGCGCAAGCTGCGGCAAGGACACTTAAAAATCTCACGTATAAGGTAACAGGAACGGCAGGCTGGAAAGCGGCTCAGTGTACATCGGGAGGCGTGCCTATGTGGGAAATATATGAAAAAACTTGCGAATCCAAGCTGCAGCCGGGACTTTATTTTGTGGGAGAGATACTTGATTACGATGGCCCGTGCGGAGGCTTTAATCTGCAGAACGCATGGACAACGGGAATAAAAGCAGGTCTTAATGCGGCAAGAGCACTCGGTTAAGCTTTATACAGGAACGGAATACAGGCAGATAAAAAAATAATTGACAAATATCGACTACAAATGTAAACTATAAACTGTAAGTTTACATTTGTAGTCATAAATAAATCAGGATAGTCTACTATGTACAGAATAAGTGAAATAAAACTCGGAATAAATGACAGTAAAGCATTACTGCCGAAGAAAATAGAAAAAAAACTGGGCAAAAAACTGAACGGAGCACGAATTTCAGAGTGGAACATAGTTAAAGAATCACTTGATGCACGTGATAAGCAAAATATACACTGGGTGTATACAATAGATTTTGATACGAAGCCATCTGTGAATTTATCGCTTCCAAGCGGCGGAAGCAGAGATTATGAATATCCGCTGCCGGGGATAGAAAGGCTTTCCGAGCGTCCCGTCATATGCGGCTTTGGTCCTGCGGGAATGTTCTGTGCACTTGCACTTGCCGAAAACGGATACAGACCTTTAGTAATAGAACGTGGCAAATGCGCCGATGAAAGAACAGCTGATGTAAAACAGTTTTGGGAGAGCGGAGTGCTTGACCCCGAATCGAATGTTCAGTTCGGAGAAGGGGGCGCAGGAACTTTTTCCGATGGTAAGCTTACCACAGGAATAAAAGACATAAGAATGAAAAAAGTCCTTAGGGAATTTGTGAACGCCGGAGCCGAGGCTGAAATATTATATAAACAGAAACCTCACATAGGAACAGATGTACTTTGTCTTATTGTGAAGAACATAAGAAAAAAAATAGAGTCTCTCGGAGG
>JAAWDW010000163.1 GCA_022793975.1 Bacillota bacterium | reverse complement strand
GTTCCCAGCAGAGACATAAGAGCGTTTGCACGTGAATCTCTTGCGGGAAAATGGAAAATAGCGGCTGTTGGAACGCTGATTTATATGACAATAACGACAATACCGCAGCTGATTCTTTCGACAGTGCTCGGAAGCCCGGCAGCGGCAAATCTTTATTTTTATCTTGTTTCGGGAGCTTTTAATCTGGGATATGCTGTATTTATACTCAATATTTTCAGAAATAAAAATGTGGATTACTCACAGATTTTCTGCGGTTTCGAGAGAATATTAAAAACCGTGGGTCTTTATCTTTATACCAGTCTTTTTATAGCTCTGTGGACAATGCTGTTTATCGTGCCGGGTATTATCGCAGCTATAAGATACAGTCAAGTTTACTACATTTTCGCTGACAATCCGGATATGCCGATAACCGAAATAGTGAATGAAAGTAAACGGATGATGCGCACAAATAAGGCAAAGTATTTCTGCCTTGGATTTTCATTTATAGGCTGGATTTTTCTTGCGGCGGTTCCAAGCAGCATATATGAATCATTTACATCGGTGGCGGCAACAGCAAGCATTATTGCGGCGGGAAACGCGGGCTTTGATGTGGCAAGCATTATTGCCGCAGCACAAAACAGTATAGAAAGTATGAGTTTCTTTACGCAGATGGTAACTTTTGTGCTTGAAGCAGGGTATTTTTGGGTAACACCTTATATGGAGTGTGCTAACGCTGCTCTTTATGAGATGATGAAGGGTAATCTGAGACCCGGTATCATAGATACAACAGCAACAGTTATAAATAATGCGGGCGTGATTACCGGTTCGGTAGGAGCTGCAGGTACTGGAAGTGTTGCAGGAGAGATGCAGACGGTAAATAATGCTGATGACGGTGGACGTGCCGAAGATGCGGAAACTGGAAGCACAGATGTGCAGAAAGCGGATAAAGGCGATACGGATGCCGAAAATCAATAAATAAAAACAATTAAGGAAGATAACAGAATAGGAGAGAAGAGCTTTGGCTACCAGAATCAATTACAAAAGAGAAGAAATTACTTCGGGAAACAGAGGGTTTTCTCAATCGAGAACAACGATTGAAACGGCGTTTTACGGCAACAATGTAGAGATAATGAACGATCTCAAAAAAGCATATAATATGGCGGAAGCGGCGCCGGGAACGATTGTTACGGATATGCCGGTATATAAGCCTGAGAGTATAGGCATTCCCGAGGGAGCGAAAATCTTACTTTTCAATGACGGCGCGACTGTAGGCAGATTTGCCGGCGCCAGAGTCATTCTCGGAGAAAAGGGCGTTGACGAGGGTGAGATTGCAAAAGTGCTGCGCGATGCGGTATTCAATACGAGATATAAAAAGATGTATCATACTTCTGCTTATATAGGACTTGATGAAGATTTTATGGTAAAGGCGCATCTTTTGGTACCGGAGACGTACGAGAATACGCTCTACAACTGGCTTCTCAACTTCCAGTATATAAATCCGTTCTATGAGGAGATGTATGCCAAATCGAGAGTTATAGGCGATGAACCCGATATATTTATTATGTCGGATCCTGATTTTACGCATCCTAAATTTCCTGATGGACTTGCGTATTTTGACCCTGAGCACAACTGCGCATGTCTGCTCGGCATGAAATATTTCGGTGAGCATAAGAAAGGCACGCTGACGCTTGCCTGGGGCATAGCCAACAGAAACGGTTATGCTTCGTGTCACGGCGGATTAAAGCGCTGCGTAAGAAAAGACGGCAAAAAGCATGTACTCGGCGTTTTCGGACTTTCTGGTTCGGGCAAGTCAACGCTTACACACGCAAAACATAATGGCAAATATGATGTAACAGTGCTTCATGATGATGCATATATAATTTCTATTGAAAACGGATCAACGGTAGCACTGGAGCCTTCATATTTTGATAAAACACAGGATTATCCGCTTACATCGCCGGATAACAAGTATCTGATAACGACTCAGAACTGCGGTGCGACAATCGACAGCGAAGGAAAACTTGTGCTTGTGACGGAAGATATAAGAAACGGAAACGGCAGGGCCATAAAGAGTAAGCTTTGGGCGGCCAACAGAGTGGATAAGATGGAAGAGCCGATAAATACGATAATCTGGCTGATGAAAGATTCCACACTGCCGCCTGTTCTCAAAATAGAAGATCCGGTGATTGCGTCCGTGATGGGCGCCTGCCTTGCAACAAAGAGATCTTCCGCAGAAAAGCTGGCGGAAGGCGTAGATGCAAATGCGCTCGTATTTGAGCCTTATGCAAATCCTTTCAGAACATATGCACTTTCACAGGATTACGGTAAGTTCAAGGCTCTATTCGAGGAAAGAGGAGTGCAGAATTATATAATAAATACAGGTCATTTTATGGATAAGAAAATTCCTAAGGAAGTTACTATCGGAATACTCGAATCTATAATAGATGAGACTGCGGATTTCAAACCTTTCGGCAGCGTAAGCAGTATGAAGACGCTTGAGATTGAAGGCTTTGAAGTAAACTTTAGTGACAAGAACTATGTTGATGCACTTAAGCGCGGAATGGAGAGCAGAGTGAGCTATATCGAATCGCTCAAGGAGGCAAAGGGAGGCAAAGATGAGCTTCCGGCAGAAGCAGCTTATGCTGTAAGAAAGATAATTGACGAACTTAAATAAGACTGCACTGTCTATGAATATAAACAGGCACTAAAAATAAAATCCCCCATATAATAGTATCTGAAACTAATATAAGGGGGATTTTTTATGGCAATCGAAAGACACATATACCCCGGAGGAAACACGCCGAAGGGGTTCTTTTCTTATTACAGCTACATCCTCGGACAGCGTGAAGCAAATAGGATTGTGTGCATAAAAGGAGGTCCGGGCGTCGGAAAGTCTTCTTTCATAAGAAAGATAGGAAACGATTTTCTTGCAGAAGGCGAAAATGTTGATTTTATGCACTGTTCATCGGATGCCGATTCGCTTGACGGCATAGTACTTAAAGACCGCAAAATAGCCTTTATAGATGCGACAAGTCCGCATATCGTAGACCCGATAAGTCCGGGAGCTGTGGATGATATAATTCATCTTGGCGAATACTGGGATGAAAAAGGTATAAGAAAGAACAAGCTTGCCGTAATTGAGAAAGGCGAGATTATAAGCAAATGGTATGCGCGTGCTTACAATTATCTCGGTGCGGCCGAGAAACTTTATGATAATGCCGCGGCTGTATACAACGAAGCAGTTGAAAGTGCGGAAATTTATAAAATTGCAGCGGAAATAGTGGGCAAGGAGCTTTCACATAAAGAAATATGCCTGAGACCGGGAAATATAAAAAAATATTTTGCAAGTGCAATAACTCCTTCTGGATTTGTAAATTATCTTCCGAGTATTGCGGAAGGCTGCAAAAAAATATATTTGATATCTGCTCCGTTTGGGGCATCGGCGCACAGTATTCTTGACATCTTTGCAGAAGGTGCCGTGTACAGAGGTTTTGCGGTAGAAGAATATTTCTGTCCGCTTAAGCCTGACTCGAAAATGGAGCATCTCGTGATACCGGAGCTTTCACTGGCATTCATTACGGCAAACGAATATCATGATGTAGAGCCATGGCAGCTTCCGGAGGGAACGGATTCAATAGAGCTTCTTGATATGAGCGATATGGCGAATGCTTCAGTTATCGAGCGTAGAAAGAAGTTGCTTGAAGAGAGCGAGAGCCTCTGCGATATGATGATGAAAAAGGCAGTAGGCTGTATAGAAGAGGCGAAGAAAGAGCACGATGTGCTTGAAAGCTATTATATACCTAATATGGATTTTAAAAAAATAGACGAATTAAGAGATGAAATTATTGCTAAAATAAGGTTGCAAGAGGTATAATAAATAGTAAATCAAAGCATTTGGCGAAAGATTTAATACGCAGGAGAATTAAATTACAATGGATAAAAAATTTGTGCCGCTTTTATTTGCGGGAGATATAAATGTTTACAGCGTGGCGAGGGCATTTAATGAAGCATACGGAATAAAACCGTATGCTTACGGAAAGTTTACCGCTATGCCGTGCATAGACAGCAAGATACTGAATTATACGGCAAATCCGAGGGCAGACGAACAGGATACTTTTCTCAGCCTTGTTCTCGGCTTTGCCGAAACTCATAAAGACGAAACCGTGTTGCTGATAGGCTGCGGAGACAGTTATGTGCAGCTTATAAGCACAAACAAGGGAAGATATCCCCAAAATGTCATAGCGCCTTATATCTCGGCAGATATGATGAACGAACTTACTCATAAAGAAAAGTTTTATGATATGTGTGAGAGAATAGGTGTGGATTATCCCGACACATTTGTTCACAAGAAAGAACTGGGATATGATTTTGAGCTTCCTTTCGGCGGACCTTTTATAATAAAGCCATCAAATGGTGTTGAGTACTGGAGATATCCTTTTGCGTCACAGAAAAAAGTGTACAAGGTGGATACAAGAGACAAGCTCGAATCGGTGCTCAGCGATATATACGGAGCGGGATACGACGATTCCGTTATAATACAGAATTTTATACCGGGAGACGACACGTATATGCGTGTGCTGACAAATTATTCGGACAAGCACGGAAAGGTGAAGATGATGTGTCTCGGACACGTACTGCTCGAAGAGCATACGCCTCACGGTATAGGCAATCATGCTGTAATCATAACGGAACATAACGAAGAGGTAGAGCAGCAGTTTAAAAAACTGCTTGAAGAGATGAATTACATCGGATTTTCAAATTTTGATATAAAGTACGATCAACGCGACGGAAAATACAAGGTATTTGAGATAAATACGCGTCAGGGACGTTCGAACTATTATGTAACAGGGGCGGGCGCGAATGTGGCCTGTTTGTTGGTCGATGATTATGTGGAAGATAAGGATATGCCGCTTCACATAGTAGACAACGAAAGTTTGTGGATGGTGGTGCCGAAAGGCGTTGCCTTTAAATATATAAAGCCTGAGGAATACAGAGATAAAATGCGCAGGCTCATAAAAGAGGGTAAAGTGAAAAATCCTCTCTTTTATGAAAGGGACAAGGGCTTTAAGCGCCGGCTGAGACTTGCAAAATCAATGCTCGGACACTATTACAAATACAACAAATATCTCGGAAAATAACAAAGGGGAGAAAACAATATGGAAAAGAGACATACTATTTCGGAATTTGCAGCTCTGCTGAAGGAATATGAGCTTATAAGTGAGATGAATATAGGCAGTGCGGATGGGAAGATGATAGAATATATTTCGTTCAGTTCCGCAGATATGAGAAACAATACGCTTTTTGTCTGCAAGGGCAAACACTTTGAAGAAAAATATCTGGCAGACGCACTCGAAAGAGGTGCGACCGTATATGTGAGCGAGAAGAAATACGAAGCGGGCGGAAACGCGCCGTACATCATCGTAAACGATATGAGACGTGCAATGGCGCTCATAGCCAATCTTTTTTACAATGATGTGTGGAAAAAGCTCAATATCATAGGCATTACAGGCACTAAGGGCAAATCAACAACGACATATTTTATGAGATATATACTTGATGATTTTATGAAAGCCGAGAAAAAGCCGAATTCTGCCGTTATTTCGAGTATAGACACGTACGACGGCGTGATAAACGAGGAATCGCATCTGACAACGCCTGAGGCATTTATGATACACAAGCATTATAATAATGCTGTCGAGAGCGGTATTGAGTATCTGACTATGGAAGTTTCGAGCCAGGCGCTCAAATATCATAGAGTAATGGGTATAACATTCGATGTTGCTTGTTTCCTCAATATCGGACAGGACCACATAAGCGATGTAGAGCATACGGACTTTGACGATTACTTTAATTCTAAACTAAAAATATTTTCTCAGTGCAGAACGGCTGTTGTTAATCTCAATGCGGATCGCGCAGATACGATTCTTGCGGAAGCGAAAAAAGGCGCGGAAAAGGTTATCACATTCGGGCTTATGCCGGATGCCGATGTTTTTGGTTATGACATAGTAACATCGGACGATGGTATAGCATTTAAGGTACGCACGCCTTTATTTGACGAAGAGTTTAAAATCGGTATCAGGGGTCTTTTTAATGTTCAGAATGCGCTTGCGGCAGTTGCTATGTGCGTATCTCTCGGAGTACCGCAGAAATATATAAGGTCCGGACTTTTAAAAGCAAGAGCTGACGGCAGAATGGAGATATACACTGCCCGCAAAAAAGATTTGAGTGTAATAGTGGATTACGCGCACAATAAAATGAGTATGGAAGCACTCTTTGAGTCAACGCAGAAAGAATTTCCGGGGAAAAGAATCTCGATAGTATTCGGCTGTCCGGGGAATAAAGCGTACGGAAGAAGAAGAGAGCTAGGAGAAATTGCGGGACGCTATTCCGATGCGATATATCTGACAGAAGAAGATCCCGGAGAAGAGTCGGTGGTTGATATCTGCAATGAGATAGCAAAGTATGTGGAAAAAGAGCATGCAAGCTATAAGATAATACCGGACAGACGCGAAGCGATAAGAGAAGCTATCAAAAATGCAGGTGACAATTCCGTGGTGCTTGTTACGGCAAAGGGCAGAGAAACGCGGCAGAAACGCGGCACCGAATATATTGAAGTTGTATCCGACGTGGATATGGTACAGGAGTTCCTGCGTGACGAATAAAAAGCATACTTTTTAGAATTACAGCATAACATCCGCATAAATCTAGCTCACTTGCGACCCGGTTTACAGTTCGCTCAATGTATACGGATGTTATACTATGCTGAGTGTATTATTAAAAAGTATAACATTTTGAACATTACAAATTTAAAATTAAATGCGCAAATGCAGGCACGCTCACTGAGGGGCCCGGTTTACAGTTCGCTTTGCCTGCGCTTGTGCATTCAAACTGTATTTTTCAAAATGTATAATATATTGAAATCGGAGATGTTTGAAAAAACAGATAATCATATGAGCAAAAATGCAGTATATATTCATACAAACGGAACAGAAGTGTCCGATAAGACAAAAGTGCTTCTGCAGAGCAAACTTGCGAGGAGCGGTTTTGAAGTGCTTAGTGAATTCAAAGAGGATGCGGAACTTGCTATATGTATCGGCGGCGATGGAGCATTCCTCGACGCCGTACATAAATTCGGATTTCCGCATGTGCCGTTTATCGGTATAAATACGGGGCATTTGGGATTTTTCCAGGAAATACTGCCGGAGCAGCTTGATGAGTTTATATTCAATTACAAGCAGGGAAAGTACAGCCTGCAGCCGCTTTCAACCGTAAAAGCAGAGGTGGTGACGGCAAGGCGTGGCGGCAGTATGAGCTGTTTGCCGAATGCATTGGAAACTGCGGAGAATGAGGAATTTCGTGCGCTTAATGAGGTGCTGATAAAGAGCGCGCATTCGCGCAGCATTCATCTTAATATTTCTATCGGCGGTAGTTTTATAGAGCGTTTTTCCGGTGACGGCATACTTGTGGCAACATCTGCGGGTTCGACAGGATACAATTATTCGCTCGGCGGATCAATAGTGGATCCGCGGCTCAAACTGCTTCAGGTAACACCTATTGCGCCAATGAATACTACAGCTTACCGCTCGTTTACATCGAGTATACTTCTACCTTTTGATATGACAATAGGAATAATTCCGGAGAGTGAAAATGCGGAGCTTTGCGTGGCAGTCGATGGTATAGAGTACAAATACGATAACATAAAAGAAATCAATATCAGTATGGCGGGGACTTTTGTAAATCTTCTGCGTTTTGAAGGATATGATTTTTGGAACAAAGTGAAAACAAAGTTTTTATAAAAGTATTGATACCGCATATGATGTGTGGTGCTGCGGACAGGCGCAAAATTGATTAAGATATGGATAAATTTACTTATGTGGTGAAAAAAGAGGATGAGCAGTATCAGATAAAGGATATACTGCGCCATAATTTCACTTTTTCATCGCGGCTGAGAAAGAAACTTAAACAGAATAATTCAATATTTTTGAATGGAATTGAGACTGTAGGCTGGATGTTTCCCAAGGAAGGCGATATTCTTTCCGTGAGACTGCCTGAGGAAATGTCAAACTTTGAGCCGGAGGATATTCCAGTATATCCCGTTTATGAGGACGATGATCTTCTCATAATAAACAAGCAGCCCGGTATTGTGGTGCATCCGACTCGTGGACAGCCAAATCATACTATGGCAAATGCGATCATGAAATATATACTCGATACGGGGCAGAATTTTAAGATACGCTTTGTGAACAGACTTGACCGCGATACATCGGGAGTGCTTGTAGTTGCAAAGAATTCGTACTCGCAGGAAGAACTTACAAAACAGATGAAGAGAAATACTACGCGCAAGTATTATACGGCGTTGCTCTGCGGTATTGTGGAAAGTGATGAGGGGACAGTAAACCTGCCGATAGGAAGACCTGATATGAATAGAGTGGAGCGCGGTATTCTTGCGGAAGAAGACGGCGGGTACGCATCGGTCACGCATTATAAAGTGCTCAGTCGTTTTTCGGATGAACTTGTGCGGCTCGACAGCAGCCTGACTGTGGAAAGCGGATTTGTGGAGGGACAAAATGAACCGTTTGCGGAAGCAGAGGCAACAGAACTTTTTGAGCGCGGTCTTATTTATAAATCGGACGGATATACATTGTGTGAACTTCTTCTTGAAACTGGCAGAACGCATCAGATAAGGGTACATATGGGCGCACTTGGTCATTGTGTGCTTGGCGATACGCTGTATGGAGGCGTAATGTGTAAAAAGAGTGCAGGTGGTCTTTATGTGCCGCTTGTAAAAAGGCAGCTGCTGCACGCGAGAAAGCTCTGTTTCGAGCATCCCGTAACAAAGAAGTATATGGAAGCGGAAGCACCGCTTCCGGATGATTTCAACATAGGATGTGTTTTGTAATAAAGTATACTTTTTAGAATTACAGCATAACATCCGCATAAATCTCGCTCACTGAGGGCCTGGTTCACAGTTCGCTCAATGTATACGG
>JAAWDW010000006.1 GCA_022793975.1 Bacillota bacterium | reverse complement strand
ATTACATACTCGATAATGGCGTAACGATAGGCCTTATCGAAAATACCACGCAGCTTCAGAACATAATGCAGTACGGTGTGGCAGAGGTCGCGCAGGCTTCGGGATATGATACCGTACGCGTGTTTTCCGTATGGAATTATATACAGTACAGATATCAATATTACGGATATGAGGGTGCAAAAGAGATAGAAAATACGCTTTTTAGAGCAGTGACGGAAAGAAACATAAGGGTAATATACTTCAAACCGTTCCTCCAGCTTAAAGACCTTCATACATATGTGACGAATGTCGATGAGTACAGAGAGATGTTCGATAATCTTGAAGCGAGACTTGCAAGACATGGTTTCAGCAGAGGCTCTGCTTCGGTAATGGATGATTACAGTGTGCCGGTGCCTGTTAAAATGGCTGTAGGTATCGGTGTCGCGCTTGGTGCGGTACTGCTTCTCCGAAGCATACTGAGAATGAAAGACAAATGGCTGATCATACTTTCGGTGCTCGGAGTGCTGGCAGTTTTTGCGGCATATTTTGTAATGCCGAATACGGCGGTGCTTGTAACATCGTTTGCGGCGGCGGTAGTGTTTGGTTGTCTTGCAATAACATTCTACACTATGCGTGCGCGTATTGCGGCGGAGAAACTCGATGCGGATGCGAGTGTTGTTAAAATTATGGGTTATGCGGTGATAACGCTTGCTGTTTCCGTAATAATTGCGCTAATAGGCGGTATTATGACGGCAGCGCCGATAAGCAGTACAAGCTATATGCTGGAGATAGACATTTACAGAGGAGTAAAGCTCTCACAGCTGATTCCGATTGCGTATTTTGTGGCTGCGTTCCTGGCGTACTATGGCTACGGAGCAAGAAAGCAGCACATAGGTCATCTCGAATGGAGCGATATCAAAGATATGCTCAATATGGAAATAAAGGCTTGGATGATGTTGGCGGCGGCTGTTATCGGAGGTATCGGAGTCTACTATATAATGCGTACCGGTCACGATTCGTCGATAGAAGTTTCGAGTATGGAGATGCTTTTCAGGAATAAGCTTGAAGAGGTACTTATAGCGAGACCGAGGAACAAGGAATTTTTATTTGCATTTCCTGCCGTTATGATGGCTGTTTATTGTTCGGTGAGAAAGCTTAAGCTGTGGACGCTTGTATTCGGACTGGGTGGTTCAATAGGAATGGTATCGGTGATAAATACATTTATGCACATAAGAACACCGCTTTATCTAGGCTTTACGAGAACAGCTTATTCACTTCTTTTCGGTATTGTACTCGGACTCATTGCGATTGCAGTATTTGATGTGCTCTATAAACTTTATTTGAGGTATTTGAAGAAATATGTATAGAATTTTGATCTCCGGATATTACGGATTCAACAACATAGGCGATGAGTCGATACTGATGGCTGTAGTCAGTAGTCTCAGGGAGAAGCTCAATGATATAGATATAACTGTGCTTTCGCAAAATCCGGAGTCGACAGCGGCGAAATACGGCGTGAAATCAGAAAACAGACGATCAATTGTCAAGGTTTTGAAAGCTGTAAAAGGCTGCGATCTTTTGATATCGGGCGGCGGCAGTCTGCTGCAGGATGTGACGAGCAGAAAGAGCATACTTTACTATCTTTTTATAATGCGCGCGGCAAAGCTGATGGGTAAGAAGTTCTTTATTTACAGTCAGGGAATAGGACCGATAGTATCGAAGTTTAACAGCAGAATGACGGCGCGGGTGCTCAAGAAAGCCAGTGGTATTGTAGTGCGTGATATGTCGTCAAAAGAGCTTCTCGTTAAAATAGGTGTGCCTGAAAGCTTAGTTGTAGTAACGGCAGATCCGGTGCTGCGCATAAAAAAAGCAGGTCTTAAAACGGGAGCCGACATACTTGCGGAAGAAGGATTTAAGAACAATGACGGTGCTTCGGTATGCGGCTTGGCGATAAAGGAACGAAATCTGGATTCAGGGTTTATGCACGAAATGTGTGTGTCGGCGGAGCGACTTATCAAAGAGCGGAATTGTCGCATTGTGCTTATTCCGTTTCACTTCAGCGAAGATATGCCGGCGATAGAAATGATGGAGCAGTATTTGGCGCAGTGCGGCGCGGCAGATAAGGTATGCGCTGTTAAGCACAAGTATCTGACGGAGGAGATGCTTTCAATTATCGGAAATATGGACACGCTTGTAGGTGTAAGACTTCATGCGCTTATTCATGCGGCGATAATGGATGTACCGATGATAGGAATTTCTTATGACCCGAAGATAAATTCATTTCTCCATTCTGTGGGAATGAAGGCTATGTGCAGCATATATGATTTTAAAAGTGAGTTTTTTATCGAGGAATATGATAAAACGCAGAGGGAGCGGGAAAGTTTAAAAGCTATGGTGCGTGATAATGTGAACTCACTCATCGAAAAACTCGATACTAATGAGGAAATGATAAAAGCGATAATGGGACAGGGCAGGTAAATATGGATAAGAGAAAAAAGATACTTGGAATAGATGTTGATATAATAAATAAAGATGAGGCGCTGGAGATTTTTAAGGAGCTTATGGGAAAAGAAGGCTTCGATATGATTGTGACGCCGAATTCAGAGATAATAGAAAATGCGACTAGAGATGCGGAGCTCGCTGCGCTTATATCGGAAGCAGGGCTTATAATACCTGATGGTATAGGTCTTGTATATGCGTCAAAGATACTCGGATATGATCTTTCCGAAAGAGTAACGGGAGTGGATTTTTTGACGGAAATATTAGCTTATCTCTCGGATACGGGAAAATCAATATATCTTTTCGGCAGCAAGCCGGCAAACGAGGAAACAGAGAGTGTTGCCGACATGGCGGCGTCAAAGATGAAAGAAAAATTTCCGCAGCTTAGAATTGCAGGTACGCATCACGGGTATTTTAAACAGGAAGATGAGTCTGCTATAGTTTCCGATATAAATGCTTCAGGTGCTGATTTTCTATGCGTAGCACTGGGTTCTCCGAAGCAGGAGAAGTTTATGAAAGCGCACGCTTCCGAATTTACTTCGGTGCGCGCGGGAATAGGCGTAGGCGGTAGTCTTGATGTGTGGGCGGGTACGGTAAAGCGTGCTCCCGAATTTTATCAGAAGCACGGACTGGAGTGGCTGTACCGTTTTGCTAAGCAGCCGTCGCGCTGGAAGAGAATGCTGAGGCTTCCCGTGTTTATGGGCAAGGTTGTTTTTGGCGGTAGGAATACAAATAATCTGTGATATTGTGTAAAACATCAATTTCTATTGATTTTTAATATATTATTTAGTACCGAAAAGGAGATGTAAAGGCAAATGGACTTAAAGTTTTTTGAAAAGACAGCGGCCGATGTAAGGGTAGGCGTT
>JAAWDW010000162.1 GCA_022793975.1 Bacillota bacterium | reverse complement strand
CTTAAGTGCAGTTTCTTTATCCTCATCCATTGCATTTGCCGTCATCGCAATGATAGGAATATTTTTAACATCCTCTCTCGGAAGCGCCCTGATAGTGCGCGTTGCCTCGTATCCGTCCATAATCGGCATCTGTACATCCATAAGAATAGCATCGTAATGCCCTTCTTCCACCCTCTGCATCATAGATACCGCATCTGTACCGTCAGGAGCCGTATCCACTTCAAATCCGGCCTCTGCCAATATCTCTTCGGCAATCTCACGATTAAGTTCATTATCTTCTACAACCAGCACTCTTTTGCCGCTAAAATCTGCGGATACCCAAGATGCCTCTTTCTCTTCTTCCTTTGTCGCAAGTTGATTGGCCGTAAGAAGTACAGACTTTAAATCGGACATAAAGAGCGGTTTCGCGCAAAACGCCGATACTCCCGCATCCCTTGCCTGTTCTTCTATGTCTGCCCAATCATATGCCGTAAGTATTATTATCGGCGCTTCCTGTCCGACCGCGCTTCTTATTCTCCTTGCTGTCTCAACACCGCTCATTTCCGGCATCTGCCAATCGAGAATATAAGTATGATAAGAATCTCCCTCTTCATAAGCGCTCTTGGCTCTGTATACCGCTTCCCTTCCCGAAGTAGTCCACTCGGCACGAAGTCCCAGCTGATTAAGCATTTTGCTTACACTGTCGCATGTATCAAAATCATCGTCAACAACAAGAGCCCTGAGACCTTCAAGTTCCTTGATCTGATCGGAGTTCTTTTCAACATCCTGCAGTTTAAGGCTGAGTTCAACCCTAAATTCACTGCCTTTGCCTTTTTCACTGGTAACGCTGATCTTACCGCCCATCATTTCTATAATATTTTTGGTAATAGCCATTCCCAGTCCCGTACCCTGAATACCTGTCTTTGTCGTACTGGCTTCACGCTCAAAAGGCTCAAAGATATGCTCCACAAACTCAGGCGACATACCTATGCCGTTATCCTTTACAATAAATACATAATCACCGTAACCCCGGTGGAATGTCGTCTCCTGAATAATGCGGAAACTTACCGTTCCCCCTGCCGGCGTATATTTAACAGCATTACTCATAAGATTTATAAATATCTGATTGAGCTTAAGAGGATCCGTTATAACATCTTCGTTGGCAACATCGAATGTATCTATAAAAAGATCAAGCTGTTTTGCCTTTACCTGCGGCTGAATTATATTTATAAGGCTGTGAGTAATCTCGGAAATATTGCATTCCTGCTCTTTTATCTGCACCTTGCCGCTCTCAATCCTGCTCATATCCAAAATATCATTTATGAGACTAAGCAAATGATTACTTGACGAAAGTACTTTCTGCAGACAATCCTTAACCTGCTCTTTATTATCTATATGACTTACGGCAATAGTCGTAAATCCTATTATTGCATTCATCGGCGTACGGATATCATGCGACATATTTGAAAGGAATGTTGTCTTGGCATTGTTTGCATGCTGTGCTTGCATAAGAGCTTCCTGAAGTGCACGCGTCTGTTCCTGCTGCTTCTCTACCTGCTTGGTTACATCTTTTACAATAACCATAACCATTATATCTCCGCCTTCGTCCTTAGCCATAATAAACGACTGACGGACACAGAGTTTTTCCCCTTTGATATCAGTACTCCAATACTCAACGGTTTCTTCTCTTTCTCCCGCAGCATAGCAATTCCTCAGGAATTCGATATTATTTACTGCACAGTAATCGTCAAGCGTATCTTTATCAACAAGTTCTTTTCTCGCTTCAAACCATGCGGATGCTTTGCACGGGGCAGAGAGTCCGGCTTCTTTAAGAAGCGATACTTTTTCTCCGTCGTTTTCACGTATAATATCACTTTCTATAAGATCGCGCGTAAGATTAAATTCATATGTACATATAGCGTCCGACATAGTCGCCACTATATATTGTCTCTCTCTTCTGCTTGCGCGCGCAATTTCCGCCTGCGCGCGGAGTTCTCGCTCTTTTATTTCCGTTGTGTTCTGACGCAGGAACAGCGCCTTAACAGTCTTCCCGTTTTTGCGCTCAAGCGGTATAATACTCATATGCTCCCAGCCGTCTACACCGTTTCTTCTCACATGAAGTTCATAGCGCACATCTGTACGGTCTTCTCCCAGTTTTTCAATAATTGCATTTTTATCAAATCTCTCGGCAAACTTCCCGCGTTCATCCTCTTCGATTATAAGCGAACAGAAATATTCCACAAAATCTTCGTATTTACCGCTCTTAGGGAAGCTGTCGCAATCCGGCTTTGTACCGCTTAAATACTGATATGTATCCTTTTCAAAGTCCGCCATAATAAAACGTGAAAACAAGAGGCGCGACCCTGTAATAACATATCCCATTTCACGGTTTTCTTCTTGCAGTCTTTTTCTTATAAATCTTGATCTTACAAACAGAAGCAGCGTATACGCTGAAAACAGTGTAATGAGTATTGCTTCCATAACAATTCCCGTTCTGTTTGCATTTTTTATCATAGTCCTGGTCACATTCTTAGGGAAAGTCTGTACAAGCACATATTCCGTATCTTTAATCTTGATTGCACATATATTATCTGCCTCTGTTGCCGATGCGCAAAAAAACGAATATTCGCCTCCGTTGTCAAATACATTTTTAACTTCATCATACGTTTTTTCACCGAGTGTATTTAAAGACAACATATTGTCAAACAAATTGCCCGTATGTCCGTCCTTTTCCGTGCTTGCTATAACATCTCCGTTTTCAACACAAAGATAAACCCCGGCCTCCTCACCGAAGTAACTTGTATAAAGCATACTCTGCAGCCGTTTGCTCGGCAAATACGCACCCTGAAGCACACCTATTATTTCATCATTATATAAAACAGGTGTATAAAAATTTATCATTGTTTTATGGACAAAATCAGAATCAAATACCACTTCAATTCCCGTTTCTCCATTCATTCCGTTAATATAATAATCACGTGTATTTATATCATACGCTTGTCCGTCAGCAGAATAATTTATACCATTTGAATCGGCAAAACGAAAATAATCAAACAGCGAATTACCTTCCATTTCTCCAAGCATAGCGGGAGTTACAATAGGTTCGTCCAAGCTTTCACCGAGGAAATACGAGTATGTCGTAATTCGGTTAAGCGCATTCTCCAGTTCTGTTTCCATATGTTCTGCGGTCTGACGAGCCGAATCTGTCGCATAATTCATATTTTGTTTTTCTATACGCTCGCTGTTTGCCGTAGTATACCAACGAAACAGTACTATAATCGCTATAATAAGAACAATTGTATACGCAATACTCCTCAGCGATTTTTTCGTCTCAGACATTATTTGATCCTCCATTTTTAATACAGCGTAAGCTCAGACATTATTTCATATATTTTATCATAAAAGAGGCAGCACCGCAACCCTGTCAAGCCCCGCAAAGTCGCGCACTATGCGTATCCCGCCGTACCGTTTCTCATCCTCTGCAAGACTTGCAACAGCCGCAGCCTGATCGTATCCTATTTCAAGTAGAAGCACTCCTTCTTTGCGTAAAAAATCGGGGGCGGCTCTTAATATACGTCTGTAAAATTCAAGGCCGTCATCCCCTCCGTCGAGAGCAAGCCGCGGCTCATGATCCCTTACTTCTGTCTGCAGACCTTCTATAACAGAAGTCGGTATATACGGCGGATTGGATACTATCATATCAAATCTAATCTTACCGAGCTTCTTTCTAAACGGCGCAAACAGATCTCCGCACACAAACACGACTTTGGCACCGTTTTTACTCGCATTACGTTTCGCTGTCGAAACCGCTTCTTCACTGACATCCGATGCCGTAACATCAGCCGCCGAAAGTTTGGCAATCGAAATGCCCACGGCTCCGCTGCCTGTGCAAAGATCAAGCACTTTTTTTATCTTCCTGCCCTTGTCTTTTATTATATTGAGCGCTTCCGTCACTAATATTTCTGTATCCTGTCTCGGTATCAGCACATTCTCGTTTACTTCAAAGTCAAAACCCATAAATTCCTGATGCCCTGTTATGTATTGAAGCGGCACACCGCTGCATCTTCTGTCAAGAAGCGTAAAATACTGTTCACAACCATTGTCATCCACATTGCTTGACCAGTTCATAAAAAGTTTGCTTCTTTCCAGATTATGAAGATAGCAGAAAAGCTCTGCCGCATCTGTTTTAAAATCGGAAATGCCGGCACGTTCAAGTCTCGTTTCTCCAATTTTTAAAATATCTTTTATCAAAAGCCCCATAATTACTCCTCCGTACCCGGAATGAGATTGCCGTCAAGATCGCATTTGCCTACAAACACCGGCTCACTCTCATCTACCATTACAGCTTTCATTGCCGCTATGGCAACTTCCAGATGCTCGTCATCAGGCTCACACGTTGTAAGTTTTTGCAGATACAGCCCCGGAAGCGACAGCGCTTTCACTATAATTCCGTCAGAGCGTCCGGCCCAGCGCAAAAGTTCATATGAAAGACCGGCAATAACAGGTATGAGCAGAAGTCTCGATGCTATGCGCCAGAACAGATTCGGCCAGCCGAGAAGTGAAAAAAGCACAAGCGATATTACCATTACAAACATCAAAAAACTTGTTCCGCATCTCGGATGAAGCGTATAGAACTGCTGACAATTTGCCGGTGTAAGTTCAAGCCCGTTTTCGAAGCAATGTATGCACTTATGCTCTGCTCCGTGAAATTGAAAAACGCGCCTTATATCTTTCATTCTTCTTATAAGCAGCACATATACCACAAACATTATTATTCTGAGAAAGCCCTCTATAAGATTTAGAAGGATCTCGCTTTCTGTAAATCTGCTGCACAGATGAACAAGCGCCGTCGGCAGCACTATGAAAATACCTACCGTAAACAATACGGCAAACATAACCGATGTATATATCATAAAATTCCAAAGTGCCTTTTCTCCGAATTTTCTCTCCAGCCAAGCGGCAAATCTGCCTCCTCCCGCAGTTTCGATCTGTTCCTCCTGTCCTTCTCCCGGCTCCTCATAGCTTTCAAGTACATCTGCGGAATACATAAGTATCTTCGTGCCTATTACAAGCGAACTCACAAATGCCGCCACACCTCGCAGAATCGGTATCTTGGCTAATTTACTCGGTTTTGGAAGCTTTTCAGTTTTTATATGAAGAGATTTGTCCGGCAGTCGTATCACTGTCGCCGTTCTATCGGCGCCTCTCATCATTATTCCCTCAATTATAGCTTGTCCGCCTATTTTTGTCGGGCAGGCATCTTTTATAAATATCCTTTTTAAATCCATTTTTGCCCCTTAATCTTTCATTGTTTTCTTGATTATTTCAATAAATTCCTGATTATTTTTGGTATACATAAGGTTATCGATAACGGTTTCTGTTATTTCTTGTACGCCTCTGTTTGCCAGCGCTCTCCTCATCATCCAGATTGCTCCGAGTTCTTCCTGAGAAAGAAGCAGATCTTCTCTTCTTGTGCTTGATTTATTTATATCTATTGCCGGGAATATTCTCTTCTCCGAAAGCTGTCTGTCAAGGTGTATTTCCATATTGCCCGTGCCTTTGAACTCTTCAAATATAACTTCATCCATACGGCTCCCCGTGTCTATGAGTGCGGTTGCAAGTATTGTAATACTACCTCCCTCTTCCATCTTGCGTGCGGCACCGAAGAATTTTTTAGGCATATGAAGCGCCCCTGGATCCAGACCACCGGAAAGAGTACGGCCGGAAGCCGGCACAACAAGGTTATATGCTCTGGCAAGTCTCGTAATACTGTCAAGCAGTATCACCACATCCTTTTTATGCTCCACAAGTCTCTGCGCTCTTGCAAGCACCATTTCCGCTACTTTTGCATGATGCTGAGGCGTTTCATCAAATGTTGAATATATTACTTCGCCGCCGTTAAGGCTGCGTTGCATATCGGTTACTTCCTCCGGTCTTTCGTCTACAAGAAGCACAATAAGTTCTATTTCCGGATAGTTTTTTTCTATCGTATTTGCTATATTTTTGATAAGTACGGTCTTTCCTGCCTTCGGCGGCGCAACTATAAGCCCTCTCTGTCCTCTTCCTATAGGAGCTATAAGATCAATAAGCCTTGTCGCAAGATCCCGGCTCTGCCCCTCAAGAGAAATTCTCTCATACGGAAATACCGGCGTAAGCCTTGAAAAATCAGTTCTCCTTATTGCCGCCCCCGGCTCATCTCCGTTGACTGTATTTACATAAAGAAGCGCACCGAAACGCTCACCTTCGTTGGGAAGCCTTGTAATACCTTTTATTTTATCTCCGGTTTTAAGATTAAACCTTCTTATCTGCGTTTGCGAAACATATATATCCTTTTCACTGGTAAGAAAATTGGAAAATCTTAAAAATCCAAATCCGGCTTCGGCAATATCCAGTATTCCTTCCACCTGCGGACGCTCCTGGTCACTGTATTCCTGCTGCTGTTTTTGTCTCGGCTCCGTCTGTTTTTCATCATCCTGCCGCTGCAGAATGCTATCGTCTCTTTGTATTTCCTGTTCTTGTGAATCCGTTATTTCCTTGCTTTCGCTCTGAGGCTCCTCATCTATATATTCATCATTTGTTGTTATTGCAGAAATAAGTTCTGCTTTTTTCATCTTATCATAACCTTCTATTCCGCAGACTCTTGCTATTTCTCTAAGCTCCGCCACTTTTTTCGCTTTTAAAATACTTTCTTCCATTTTAAACGCTCGGGGTTAATCCCGTTCCTTTCTTAATTTTTATTTTTTATGGGATTTATAAGATCATCAATTTAAACTTAAAATTTTTCAGAAAGGGCGGGCTTTGATTTTACCCGCCGCTATAAAGAATTTATTTTATTTCTATGAGCCTTACACCATCGGCTATGAATGTTACTTTTGTTCCGTTTGTTATTTTCGCCGTACTTTCTGTATCCTTATCTAATATATAGTACAGTATCTCTCTTCCCATTCCTTTTTCTGAGATCTGCACGCCGATTTTTATAATATCTTCGTTTATATTTTCTGTAGACTTTATAGTACCTGTAAGCACTTCCGGTGAGCCTACAAGAAATACTTGCGGCACATCACCTATCTTTGCACTTATCCCGGACACCGCTCCGCATCCGGTTTCACTTCCTATAACTGTAGATTCGCTTGCGATTCTCAGTTTATCACTTTCTATCTTTGCTCCCGGCTCGATTTTGTAATTGTACATTTCTTTTGAAATATCGTATGCGGTTCCCGCATTGTTAAAAACTCTGTTGCTGATAGCAGCAAACTCACTTCGTTTAACACCGGATGCGGGCTGAAATGCCACTGTACCGTCAGGCTGCCAAGAGCCTTTCATTATACCATGTCTATAAAGCATATCCACGTATTTTGCTGATGCATCGTCTATTTGCGATGCGTCTGTAAACGGCAGATAATACACGCCCGAAACCTGCTTATCAAGGGCTTTTGCCGTCCATACTGCTACTTTAAGACGCGGTGCGGGATTACCGAGTTTTGTATTTGCATTTACAAAATGCGAAAGTTCATCCGGCTCTATTATATTGTATTCAAGCCCGTAAGCAACGTACGCTTTTGCCCATTCGGCTATGTTCGCTGTAATAAGTTCCTCACTGTGCTTTTCAATCAAAGCATTTTTTTGTTCCTCCGTAAGCTCACCGCCTACTGCTTGCGTTTTATCCTCATCTGAAGTACCGCCTGTCCTCAATCTGCCCGCTGCCGCGAGCGCTCTGTAAAGCATAGTCGCTGCCTCTTCATAGCTGACTTGATTCTCCGGATAAAATACATATGTACCGCCTGCTGCTTCATATCCGTTCACAATGCCTTTTTGCGCCGCAAAGTCAATATCACCATTTGCCCAATGGCTTGCCGCAACATCAGTAAAGCGCGCAGGTAATGCTGCCGCTTCCGGCACGCCGCCGCTTAGCGGCATTCCCCCAGTAATTACAGCCGCCGCTATAACAGCAGCTATTACTGATTTTTTTATTCTCTGTTTCATACTTTTACCCCTTTTCTTTTGCAATTTATTTTTTACGCTTCTTAAAATTCTACTCTCGACCATTGATAAAGTTTTGCCTTAAGCTCTTTGTTGTTACTGTTCTGTCTGTCCGTCTTCAATCGCACTGCCGCTTATCGCTCCTTCACTGGTCGTATCAGGCTTTATCGAATATATTTCGCGCAGCATATCTTCTATTTCCGCCTGTTTTGGATATACATACCAAGGCGGTTCAGGCTGCGGTGTATTCGGCATCGTATATGTCGTAATATTCTCCGCCTCTATTCCGAGCGCCTTTGTACCCAAGCTCAATATTGCTTTGTATGTTAAATTGGAATCTATTTCTTTAAATGCAACATCGGCAACCTTAAGTATCCCATAGTCTATCGCCTGTGACATTGCATTTTTCATCCATACTTGCTGAGCCTTGATTCTTCCGATATCACCTTCTGCATAACCTTTTCTGAATCTCAGAAATTTCACAGAATCATCGCCGCTAAGTGTCTGTTGCCCTGCCTTTAAATGTATGTGAAGCGGCGGATTGTCCCACTCGTCATCGTAATTCATATCTTTTTCCAGATACATAGGCACTCCGCCCATCTCATCGACAATTTTTCTTATATCATCATATTCCACAACGGCATAATAATTTATCGGTATTCCGCAAAGTACATCGCTCACTGCTTTTGCCGTATTGAGCGGATCGCCTCTGTAGGCGGCATTTATTTTAAACTGTGCATAGTCGGTTTCGGCATAGCCTGGTCTGTAATAGTATGTGTCGCGCGGTATTGATATTATATCTACATGTTTTGTTTCCGGGTCAAAACTTCCGAGCATAAGCACATCCGTAAGCGGTGGATTTACGCCCATAAGAAGTATATTTATTCTTTCGGAATCGGAAAATTCGGCAAAAAACGGACTTTCCGGATCTACAAGGACTTCAAATTTAACTTCTTCTCCCTGCCCAAGATTAAGCCCCCCTTTAAATGGGCTGGTCTCAAGAAACCCGTTTATCGCAAATGCTGCCGGTATGAGTACTACCAGAAAAGCCGCGAGCGCAGTCACAAAGATCCTTGCAAACCGCTTTTTTTCATTTGTACTTTTACCTTTCTTTCCGCCTTTAACAGTGCCGACTGCAGAATTGCTGAATGAAAGTGCCGAAGCGCTTCTTCGCACGCCGCTTGCCTTAGCTGCTTTTTTTTCTTCTTTCTGTCTCTTCTTTGCGAGTTTCATTACCCTTTTTTCGTGTCTTTTCTGTCTTTTTCTTTCTGCGTTCATTGTAAGTTACCTTTTCTCTCTCCCTTTTGCTTCTGTATCTATTTTTAGAAACCCTTTTTAAATCAATTCCAATCCTTAATATTGTACATTATCACAGCAAAAAAATAAATAGCTAGTGTAAAGAATTATTCAGGATTTCTTAATAAATTATTACTTGAATTGTCATATTAAAACATGTATAATAGTTTTATTGATTGTCCGACCCGCGGGTCGGAACACATATGCATGCGCATAAAAATTAAACGCATATATATGACATTTATAAAGATAAAGGGGAAAAAGACATGAAAAAAGCGCTTAGTTTTATTTTGGTTTTAACACTTGTATTCAGCAGCACTGCAATGATTTTTGCCGATACGAATTCTGCGCAGACCGCAAGTTCGCCTGCTATGGCTTTTAAAGGAGAAGAAATTAAGCTTTCTCTGGATGAAGCTATAGAAAGAATGACAACAACAGGTCCTGCTTTTGAGGCCGTAATGCTTGCAAAAGACGGCAACGATGCTGCTGCCAAAGGTCAGTTTGAAGCAATAAAAGCAATAAAAGATGCCAACGATCAGTACAAGTCTCTTCCGCCAGAGCAACAGGCAGCTCTCGGAAGCTCAGGAGTGCCGTCAATCAACTCTCTTACAGGCAAGCAGGCAACTCTGGCAAAGGATTATTATAAAAAATACGCACCGGTTGCTTATGAAGCCGGTATCAACGGTATCAAAAACCAGACAATTCAGGCTTATTACGGACTTCTTATGAGTCAGGAGAGCTATCGTATAGCTAAAGAAGACACAGGTATAAAGAAAACCCTTCTCGATAATACAAAGAAAAAATTCAGTCTCGGCGTAGCCTCCAAGATGGATGTTCTCCAAGCGGAAAACGCATACATTGCAGCACAGCAGGCCGAATCCGAAGCACTCACTTCGCTTACAACTGTAAGAATGCAGACAAATATGGCGCTCAATTACGATATTATGCAAAAACTTACTCTTACCGATAATCTTACGCTTGTAACCGCACCTTCAATCAATCTTGACAGTGCTATCAAGTCGGCACTTGCAAACAGAGCAGACATAATGCAGGCAAAATACAATATGGATAATTCGGAGCTTGAATTCAACAGCGTTAAAGCCTATCCGAAAAGCTCTGCAACATATATGGGCGGCGAAGCGGCATTTAACGGTCAAAAGCTTGCGTACGACACTAAGCTTATAAGTGTTGAAATTGAAATTCGTCAGGCTTATATGGAGCTAACCGATCTGAAAGCCGCTGTAGATGTTGCCCAGTCGACATACGAAAACGCCAAAGAAGCGGCGCGTCTCACTCAGCTTCAGTATGATGCGGGAATGTGCACACTTACCGATCTTCAAACAGCACAGAATAATTCGTCTGCCGCGCAGCTTGGAGTATATAGTGCAATTATGAAATACGATCTTGCTGTTTACAGCTTTGAATACAATTCAAAAGCAGGAATACTGTAAAAACTGATGTATAAATTAATGCGGCTGCCCGCATAAATAAAAGGAGCTCGCTATGCAAAACTGCAAAGCGGACTCCTTTTTATTAAATATTCGGCACATTTAATTTTTAGATTATTAATATTTAATAGTATCGTCTCTCTTTGATTTCAAAATACTGTGAATTATATGTACATGCTATTTGACTACACGCACCATATCGCGTGTAATTTCACCTAGTGAATATGCCCCGCACATAATCATTGTATCTGCAAGTTCCGCACCGATTTTCTCTATGTAGCATTTTACACCTTCCGCACCGCCGCCGTATACAGCAGTTACAAACGGCCGGCAAATCAGTACACCGTCCGCACCGAGAGCAAGTGCTTTAAATACATCAGTGCCGCTTCTGATGCCGCCGTCCACAAATACTTTTACTCGTCCCTTTACTGCCTCTACTATTTCTTCAAGTACTTCTGCCGTTGCCGGGCACTGGTCAAGCACTCTACCGCCGTGGTTTGAAACCACTATTGCGTCTGCCTGTGCTGCAATGGCTTTCTCAGCCGTTTTTGCATTCATGACCCCCTTGATTATAAAAGGAACCCCCGCCATTTTTATTATTTCCCTCAGCTCTTCAACGCTCTTGCTGCCTGCAGGAGGCGTCATGTTCTTTAAAAAAGGAAGTCCGGCCGCATCTATATCCATAGCCATTGCAAAAGGATTTGACCCCTTGACAATATCCATCTTCTTGCGTATCGTGTCCGTATTCCACGGCTTTATCACCGGTACTCCTACGCCGTCCGCTGCTGCAATGGCAGGCGCCGCTGCTTCCATAACCTTAGGGTCTGTACCGTCTCCAGTAAACGCTGCAATGCCTGCTTCACTGCATGCCTTTACGAGTACATCGTTATATGTCATATCTGTATATTTTTCACTGTAATGCAAGTTCACCGCACCCACAGGGCCTGCAAAAAACGGATATTTAAATGTTTTTCCGAAAACGCTAAACTCTGTATCAACAGTACGATTTTCGCTAATTGTATCCATATTTACCCTGATATCTCTCCATTTTTTGTAATTGCGCATTGCGGTATCACCCATACCTTTTGCTCCGGGTCCCGGTATCTTATTGCCACAGGCAGCTCCGTCACACACATTGCAAGCTTTGCACTTATCTCCTATGCACTCGCGTGCCGCCTTTATCACTTCACTGTAATCCATCACTTTTCCTCCTTTAAATTCTTCTGCATCGTATCATACCATATGCTTCACACATTTCGTTTTTCTGCAATCATTATTTCTTTTATAATAACCTGTTTCTTGTTTCGCTGTCAATAATTGCAGTTCTAATATTTCTGTATTCATCAGCAAATATAAATACGATATCTGTATGTATTGAAAGAAGCGCTCATTTAAAGCGCTTCCCGTATTTTTGTCTATTTATATCATCTGCCTGCAGTTATGCTGTTGTCTCCATATTCTTTCTGCCCTATTTCTTCCACGATGATTTGAGATCAACAATTCTGTTAAATACAAGATTATCTTTGCTGAACAGTTTTTCATCGGCGATATAGTAACCATGACGGAAAAACTGAAAACGGTCTCCGGCATTTGCATCCGCAAGCGCAGGCTCTGCATACCCCTGCGTAATTTCCACGGAATCAGGATTGAATTGATTATTGCCTTCTTCGTCAGGAAGCATCAGGTATCCATAATTTCTTATCGTAACAGGTACGGCTGTCTTTGCATCTACCCAATGAATCGTGCCTTTTACCTTTCTTCCTTCAAAACCCGAACCCGAACGTGTTTCCGGATCATAAGTGCAGTGAAGTTCTTTTATCGAGCCATCCTCATTCTTGACAACTTGGTTGCAAGTAATAAAATATGCGCCCTTAAATCTCACCTCGTTTCCCGGGAAAAGGCGAAAATACTTTTTCTCCGGAACTTCCTGGAAGTCATCGCCATCCACCCAAAGTTCACGTGAAAACGGTACAGTACGGTTTCCCATTTCCGGAACTTCTTTGTTGTTTTCTATTTCCATCATCTCTGTCTTATCCTCAGGATAATTGGTAATGATGACTTTTATCGGTTTCTCTATTACATTTCTCGATTCGACACGCGTCTTAAGATCCTCACGCACACAGTGTTCGAGAAGCGCTACATCGACTAGACTATTCGCTTTTGATACACCTATACGTTCGCAAAAATCGCGTATTGCCTCAGGCGTATATCCGCGGCGGCGAAGACCGGCTATGGTCGGCATTCTCGGATCATCCCATGCTTCTACTGTACCGTCATCGACAAGAGCTTTAAGATATCTCTTGCTCATTACGGTATTTGTAAGGTTAAGTCTTGCAAATTCTATCTGCTGCGGCGGATTTTCCCACCAGCCTATTTCACGAAGCACCCAGTCATAGAGCGGTCTGTGATCTTCAAATTCGAGAGTGCATATCGAATGTGTTATTCCTTCAATGGCATCCTCAATAGGATGTGCGTAATCGTACATCGGGTATATACACCACTTGTCACCTGTATTATGATGAGCAGCGTGCGCGATTCTGTATATTACAGGATCTCTCATATTGATATTGGAACTTGCCATATCTATTTTGGCGCGCAGCACCTTTTCTCCGTCAGCATATTTTCCCTCTCTCATTTCTTCAAAAAGCTTAAGGTTTTCTTCCACGCTCCTGTTCCTGTACGGAGATTCTTTCCCCGGTTCTTTGAGAGTACCTCTGTACTCTTTTATCTCATCTGCCGACAAATCACATACGTACGCTTTGCCTTTTTTAATAAGTTCGATTGCACCTTCATACATTTTATCAAAATAGTCTGAAGCCCAAAGACGCTCGTCCCACTCCCATCCAAGCCATTTTACATCAGCCTCGATAGAATTGATGTATTCGATATCCTCCTTTACGGGGTTTGTATCGTCGTATCTTAAATTGCATTTACCTCCGTATTTTTTGGCAGTCGAAAAATTAAGGCATATTGACTTTGCATGTCCTATATGAAGATATCCGTTAGGCTCAGGCGGAAACCTTGTACATACCTTATTTCCGTACTTACCCGTTTCGTTATCTTTTTCTATGATACTATGAATAAAATTATTTGATTCTGCCATATCATTCCTCCAAAAAAATCTTATCTGTAGTATACCACACAAGTCCAATAAATACAATTAAGAAAGTAAAAAACGGAAAAGGCCCTTTCCGTATTAGTAGCAATCTACGAAAAAGACCTTCCTTCAAAAAATTCTTCAGTTATTAAATTAATTAGTTTCTCTCTACGATGAGCGCTGTTCCCTGTCCACCGCCGATGCAGAGTGTAGCAAGACCTGTCTTTGCATCTCTTCTTGCCATCTCGTAAAGGAGTGTGATAAGGATTCTGCAGCCGGATGCTCCGATTGGGTGTCCGAGTGCAATAGCTCCGCCGTTTACGTTAAGCTTGGAAGCATCAAATCCGAGTTCCTTGCCAACTGCTACCGACTGAGCCGCAAATGCTTCGTTAGCTTCGATAAGATCGATATCCTTAATTTCAAGACCTGCCTTAGCAAGAGCCTTCTGAGTTGCAGGAACAGGTCCGATACCCATGATCTGAGGATCTACGCCTGCTGATGCATATGACTTGATTGTAGCCATAGGCTTAATTCCGAGTTCATCAGCCTTTTCCTTAGACATAACGATAACAGCAGCGCCCGAATCGTTGATACCCGATGCGTTAGCAGCAGTTACGATACCGTCCTTCTTGAATGCAGGCTTAAGTCCCGAAAGACCTTCAGCTGTAACACCTGCTCTTGGGAATTCGTCTGTATCGAAAATTTTAGGATCACCCTTCTTCTGAGGAATTTCTACAGGAACGATTTCATCCTTGAACTTTCCTGCTGCGATAGCAGCCTCTGCCTTCTGCTGTGAAGCAGCTGCAAACTGGTCAAGCTCTTCTCTTGTGAGACCCCACTGTTCGCAGATATTTTCAGCTGTGATACCCATGTGTACTCCGCTGAATGCATCCGAAAGACCATCTCTGATCATAACGTCAACGAGTTTAGTATCGCCCATTCTTGCTCCCCATCTTGCTGCAGGAACAACATATGGTGAAAGTGACATATTTTCAGCACCGCCTGCTACAATGATATCAGCATCACCTGCTTTGATGATCTGAGCAGCAAGCTCAACAGCTCTGA
Source organism: Bacillota bacterium (assembly GCA_022793975.1). GTDB lineage: Bacteria > Bacillota > Clostridia > Peptostreptococcales > Anaerovoracaceae > QAKD01. The sequence goes on along the minus strand of JAAWDW010000162.1, from coordinate 23,504 downwards.
GACCCGAACCGCAAACTTTGTTAAGAGTCATCGAAGGAACTTCCTTAGGAATTCCTGCTTCTATCGAGATCTGTCTTGCTACGTTCTGTCCGAGACCTGCCTGAAGTACGTTACCCATAATAACTTCTTCTACCATCTCAGGAGTAATTCCTGCTCTTTTGATTGCTTCCTTAACAGCGATAGCGCCGAGAGTTGATGCAGGAACTGACTTTAAAGTACCGCCAAAGCTTCCGATAGCTGTTCTGGCTGCACCTACAATTACAACTTCTTTCATTTTCTGATCCTCCTAAAACATATTATTGTACTTAATAATAACCAGTTTTTTAGTATTATACTAACATCATAACATAAGCAAAAATAATTGCAATAGTTTTCGCGAAAAAATGTTAATAATTTAACAACTTTTTTGTCATACAAGTTAATTACTCTGTTATAATGTCTGTAATTGCCGAAATATCATCTATAAGTTCATAATCCGTAAGATCTGTTTTCAGCGGCGTTACGGTTGCATATCCTTTTGCTATAAACCCTACATCGCAATTATCAGGCACATATTTCATATTAACCAAAGTACCTCCGTAAGTATACTCCGTTTTTCCGTCTTCAGCATATGATCCCGCTTCCGCTGCGTTTGTATAATTATCAAGATATGCTCTTTTAGCAAGTATTCCTGTCTTCACACCTTTTATATCTGCCGCCGGAAGATTAGGTACATTTATACTAAGCGTTATATTCCTGCCAAACTTAGAAAAACCGCCTTTCTCCTCCTTCGCATCTTTATTTTCGCCGAATCCCCACTTTGCAAATTTAACAGCAAGCTGCGCCGCATATTCAAAATGCTGCGGTTCATCTTTGCTTCCCGCAAGATCCACTGATACTGCAACAGCCGGATAACCTTTCAAATTTCCCTCAAGCGCCGCAGATACAGTTCCGGAATACAGCGTATCTGTTCCCAGATTACCGCCGTGATTAATGCCTGAAAACACCATATCTATTTCAATCCCCTGTTCTTTGAGAAGATATATTCCTACTTTTACACAGTCCGCGGGAGTCCCTGAAACTTCATACGCTTTAACCGCTCCTGCAAATGCTGTTTCTCTCACAAAGAGGCTTCCCGTAAGCGTCATACCGTGTCCGGCCGCGCTTCTCTGAATATGAGGCGCACTTACATACACTTCTGCCACATTTGAAAGCGCTGCTACCAATTCGTGTATTCCCCTTGCATTTATCCCGTCATCATTTGATACCAAAATCCTCATTATGTATTCCCCTTTCAGTCACCGAGCACCTTGCCTATAGAATCGTAAATAACAAGATTTGCCTTTCCGTCATAAGCCGTAGCTGTTTTGTTAATAAGAATCATATTATCCCCATTGAAATAGTTTATGAATCCTGCCGCCGGATATACCACTAAAGAGGTGCCGCCGATAATAAGACAATCTGCTGATGAGATGTCCGAAACTGCTTCGCGTATAGTATCATCATTTAAAGCTTCGCCGTACAGCACAACATCCGGCTTAACAGGCGCGCCGCATATTTCGCATACAGGAACATTGCTCCCGTCCGCACAATGCTTTTTGTCCATTATATAATCAAGATCATAAAATGCATGACAGCTTGTGCAGTAATTGCGCATAACAGAGCCATGAAGTTCATGCACTCTCCTGCTTCCCGCTGCCTGATGCAGCCCATCTATATTCTGTGTCACAATAGAAAGAAGCCTGCCTTCGCTTTCGAGGCGCGCAAGTGCGATGTGCGCTTTGTTTGGCTTTGCATCCTTATATATCAAATTGTTTTTATAATAATCAAAAAATAATTCCCTTTTGCTCTGATAAAAATCATATGACAGCATTTCTTCCGGAGAATATCCATAATTCTGCATCGCATTGTAAAGTCCCGTCTCGGATCTGAAATCGGGTATATTGCTTTCGGTCGATACTCCGGCACCACCGAAAAATACAACTTTCTTGCTCTTATCTATTATTTCTCTTACTCTTTTGTCCATATTGCTCTCCTTATACTCCCTGTTTTTCGTTTCCTTTTTTAATTGTATCACAATTGAGAAGCGACGGACAATAAAAAGCAGACAGAAAATACAGCATGTATTTGAAGCTCAATAATATTATCAATTTTATTTTTACTGCATTTCGGTCAAATGCTTCCAATAACGTACCGGCATAAAATTTTTCTGACAGCGTGGATTGGTCCTTTCTTTTATAGCTATCTTTTCAAAGTAATTTTTCCAAAGTCTGCGAAAATCAAATTCATCTGTGTGATATCCGGGCAGATTGTCTTTTGTAAACGCCGATATATACCACTTTCCACCCGCTGCGATGAGTGCACGATCTCGTTTAATATCATGTATAATAAAAGGATTATTCTTATATCTGTCGCTGTAATGCGGTCCGAGAAGTTCAAGTATATTATTATCCGGTTCTATTTCAGCATAAAGAATATCGTTTTCAAGTACCGAAAATCGCAAAAGCTCTCTAAAGCGGTTTGACTCCATTGTCACCTTTTTTTCCAAAAGTTCGGCGGCACGTACTATGGAAAAACCGTGATATGAAGATACCGAGGGTCCTTTTATAAAGCCAAACCGCAGATAATTGAGAAGGACCATTTCTTTTCCCTGCACCTCAGCAAGAAAAATACGATATGTGCGCCGCAGATCAAACGTCGAAAGTTTATTTTCTATCGCATGATATACAATTTCTGCTTTTTTGCCATCCGTTTTTATTTCATAAGGTTCATCAAAAAATGCAATCTGCGTCATATCTCCCTTAACAGCTATTGATGTTGCTTTTTCGTTATAATAATGTGCATATACACAACACAAAAAACCTTCGAAAGTCCCATCATATAAATACTCTGCCATTTTATCCCCCTAAAGCCCCGTAATTACTGCAGCTTTGTCTTTCGCCACATTATTCCACGGATTTGCGCCGCGTGCAATTTGTTTTCCTGTCGGAGCAAACATTGAAAGCTGCTCTTCTTCATTTATTCCAAGCATATCTCCTCTGATATCCTCAGGCTCAAAGCGGGCAGTTCCGTAATATTTGCCTGCGCATGTCAAAAAATATTTAGTGCGCTTAAGCGCTACTCCCATCTTCCTAAGATCTTCATACTTCACTGAAGAAACACGTCTCTGACGCAAAATTCTGTATGCCGATTTTACACCTATACCCGGAATTCTCAGCAGTTCTTCCAAAGATGCTTTATTTACTTCCATAGGAAATCTGTGTATATTACGAAGTGCCCATGACACCTTAGGATCAAGCTCCGGATCGAGGAACGGATGCTCGTCATCTAAAAGCTCGTCAACTTTAAATCCATAAAAGCGCAAAAGCCAGTCGGCCTGATACATACGATGTTCACGGGCAAGCGGCGGTGCTGAACCTGCATCGGGAAGAACGGGTGAATCACTGACCGCTATATACGCACTGAAAAATACACGTTTCATTTTAAATATTCTGTACATATCTTCAGAAAGTTTAAGTATCTGACGGTCTGTTTCTCCACTGGCGCCTATAATCATTTGCGTAGTCTGCCCTGCGGGTGCAAACAAATTATTTTTACTGTGTCCGCGTGATAATACACTTGATACCGCCGAAGTATTGTCAGCCAAAGATGCGCTCACAGCAAATCTATCTGCAGATATCGGTTTTAAAAACGCAGTCTTACCATACTTATCCGCACTGTCTTCGAGTTTCATTCCCGCATTTTTTATATAATGCTCATCTGTATTCAGCTTCTGGCCTTTAAACATCGTTCCCGGCCCAATAAGACCGTTTCTTTCAATCAGAGTATTTGTAATCTGTTTCATTGGCTTGAATATTTCATCGGCCTTTTTCTGCGGTGCGAGTAATTTCAAGCTTTTCTCGGTAGGAAGCTCTATATTCACGGAAAGCCTGTCCGCAATACAGCCGATTTTTTCAACGAGTTCTGGTGAAGCTCCCGGAATTATTTTTGCATGGATATATCCCGCAAATCCATAATCATATCTTAAAATTCGCAGTGCTTCAATCATACGTTCCATTGTATAATCAGGAGAAATTTCAACCGCCGATGATAAAAAAAGACCTTCTATATAATTGCGTCTGTAAAATTCTATGGTAAGTTTCGCAATTTCTTCCGGCTCAAAAGCAGCGCGGCGGCAGTCGGTACTGCGCCTGTTTACGCAATACTGACAGTCGTACACACATTTATTTGAAAACAGGACTTTAAGCAGCGATATACATCTGCCGTCTGCCGACCATGCATGACAGATTCCTTCCTGTACTACATTACCTATTTTCCCATTATTCGATCTTTTTGTTCCGCTGGTAGAGCACGATACATCAAACTTTGCACTGTCCGCTAAAATTTCCAGCTTTTCATATATATCCATACAACCTTATCTCCCGCATCACAATCCGCTTTAAATTTATATATCCGACTTAAGCAAACGTCAATTATCAAATGTTTATGCTTTTATCGAACTTATGTTTATATTGTACCATTTTCAGAACGTATGTTCAATATGTAAATTTTACTTTTTTCGCTTTTTATATATGACGTTCACATTAAATCCCATTTCATATACGTTGTATTTTTTGCTCTTTTTTAGTAAAATAACTTTAATACAAGCAAGGAGGATTGATTATGGCAAAAAATAAAAAAACCGCTCTTGTTCTCGGAGGCGGAGGTTCAAGAGGAGCTTATGAAATTGGTGTTTGGCAAGCACTCCGCGAGCTTGGTATCAAACTTGATATAGTCTGCGGCACTTCTGTCGGTTCCATAAACGGTGCTGTCATACTTCAGGACGAATTTGATCTTGCGGTAAAATTATGGCAGGAACTTAATACAGAAATGATTTTTAACGTGGATATTCAAAAGCCTGCTGCCAAAAAAAATTCATCGGTTTCTTTCGATATTGCCGGTATACCTCTCGAAGAAGCCAAAGCATATGCCAAAGAAATAATCAAAAGCGGCGGTGCCGCGCCTGACGGTCTTGCCGCAATTCTTGAAAAGTACATTGATGAAGACGCCATACGTCGCTCACCTATTGAATACGGGCTTACTGCCGTCGAACTGCCTATGCTCACACTCCGATATTTATACAAAGAAGAGATTCCGCAGGGAAAACTTATAGATTACATTATAGCCAGTTCGGCAATTGCACCGGCAGTACAGCCGCATAAAATCGATGAAACGGAATACATTGACGGAGGCTTTGCCGATGTTGTGCCTATCGAACTCGCTCTTAAAAAAGGGGCATCAAATATAATTGCCGTAAATCTCAATGCCGCCGGTGTCCTCCGCAGGGACAAGCTTAAACAGGCAAAAATCGTTGCAGATAAAGTAACTATGATATCCTGCCCATGGGATATGGGCAGTGTACTTGTGTTCAACAAAGACAACGCTAAAAGGCTTATACGCCTGGGATATCTTGATACTATGAAGACTTTTGACATTTTCAGCGGGAATTTTTATGCATTTCCGCACAGAATTTTTGACCAAAAAACACTTCGTGCGGCTGATACCGCCGCCAAAATATTTGAACTTGATCCAACACTTATATACACACGCGAATCTTTAAATTCGGCACTTTCCGAAAAAATTAAGGAGCAAAAAAGCATAATGAAGCGTGAGCTTCTGAAACAAGATAACAAAACCTTGAGAGAGTCGCGACCTTTCAAATTATTTGCTGCGGAAACATTTGAACTTCTCAGCAAAAAACTAAGCCGCAAAACTATCGTTATTATGATCGCGGATGAACTGAAAAAAGACGATTTTAATCAGGTTCTTGCTTCACGCGCCGTGCACAAATTTCTTGCGGAAGAACTTGCATCCGCGCGCTACATTACAGCTAACGATCTCATTTAACACAAAACTAATATAACAAATGCTAACACATTAATGCCTGCTTTTTAATAATACACTCAGAATATAAAATAACATCCGTATATCTTGAACGAAATGTAAACCAGAACCTTAGTAAGCGCGCCCGCATTTGTACATCTAATTCCATATTTGCAATATTCAAAATTTATAAGTTTTCCAATTTAAAATTTGCATCAAGTCGGATTTTATATTCTGGATGCTGCACTATCATTCTTATATGTTAAATATCTCACCGCCGGTGTTTTCGACAGTGCAGCAGCCATAATTTCCGCAATAATCATTCCCACAGTAAACTGTCCTATATTCCAGGGAATTCCAAGCGCTGAAACCACCCAGTTGCCATACATTACTCCTTCTGCTGCATAATATCCTAAAGTCATAAACGCTCCGGCAAATATCATCCCGATTATTTCTTTTATTTTTGAACTGCTGCCCTTTAAACACACGCCCATCAAAAGTGCCATTCCACCTTTTATTACGAGTGTCCATGGAGCCCAAGCCGCAGCTCCTCCTATAATATCTCCGAGCATAGAGCCAAGACCCGCAGCCACAGCCCCATACTTCCAGCCAAGAATCAATACCGACAAAAATATCATTGCATCACCGAGGTGCACATAACCCTGAGTAAAAGGGATTGGTACTTTTATAAGCATAGTGGATAATATTATTAAACACATCATCAGTGCGGTCAAAACAATTTTGGCAGTTTTATCACTTTTCATTTTTCAATTTTCCTCCGTCACTTGAATTCATCATTTTTTTGTACTATAATAATACAATAATAGTGTCTATTTATAAATAGACAAATTGGATTGTTTTTTAATATACAGTTTGATATATAGACACCTTATTCTGCATTTTTATAAAAATTGTAATTATCTATCATTTATAAATAAAACATTGCAATTTATTACAAATATATGGCTATGCATTTATGCTGTGTCAAAACCTATATTTTTTAGAATTACAGCATAACATCTGCATAAATCCCACTAACTTGCGGACTGGTTCACAGTTTGCTCAATGTATACGTATGTGATGCTATGCTGAGTGTGTTATTAAAAAATATATTTTTCTGCATAGAAAAAACGATATCTCATCTGTGTATCTGTATGCAATGTGTATATATTGTTTGCGTTAGCTTTATATCTATGATTTTAATCAAGTTGTATATTTTTAAAAATATTTTATCCCGGAGGAATTTATTATGAAAGCAATTATTCCTGTTTTAAACACCGAAATAAAACGGCCTGTATACTTGCAATTATACGATTATATCAAAAGCAGTATTCTCAGCGGAGAAATATCAGAAGGTGAAAAGCTGCCGTCACTGCGCAGTCTTTCCAAATCGCTTTCTCTAAGTCTAACTACTATTGCATCCGCATATGAACAGCTCGAAGTTGAAGGCTACATATACAGTAAACCCCAGTCGGGATATTACATCAGAAGCGTACGACTTAATATGTCGCAGAAACCTGAGCAGAAAGGCAAAACAATACAAACCGCCAATCAGCCTGTAGCATCTGCTTCATCTGTTTGGGAGTCTGATACATCAGGTGCTTTTTCATACAGTATGCCGCCGTATAAATACGACCTTTCATGCTTTGATTTTACAAAATGGAAAAAATGTATGTCGCATGTACTGACCGAACACGCCGATCTTCTGATGTTTGAATCCGATCCTCAAGGCGAGGCTGCGCTAAGATATGAACTCTGCAAATATCTTTTCAGCGCCCGCGGTGTAAAATGCACTCCTGATCAAATCGTCATAGGAGCTGGTACCCAACAGATAACAGGCTCTCTTTCACTTATTTTACGAAATTACGGCATAGACCATATCGTTGTCGAAGACCCAGGCTACACTCCTGTGCGCCATATTTTTCATGACCGTGGTTTTGCCGTAACGCCTGTTGCCGTAAATGAAAATGGTATACTTATTGAAAAACTCCCAGTAAATATAAGAACAGCAGCCTACATAAAGCCCAGCAACCAATTTCCCACAGGCGCTGTCATTCCTATCGGCAACCGTTATAAGCTAATTGACTGGGCAGCACAAAACGGCAGTTTCATTATTGAAGATGATTACGACAGTGAGCTACGCTACACAGGAAAACCGATACCTTCTATGCAAGGACTTGACTCCGAGAATCGTGTAATATATCTCGGCTCATTCTCATCAACACTTTTTTCCTCGGTAAAAATCAGTTATATGGTACTTCCCGAACAGCTGGCGCAAATATTTTTAACAATAAAAAATGACTACACACAGACCTGCTCCAAAGCGGAGCAGTTGGCGCTGGCAATTTTTATGGAACGTGGCCTTTATCAAATAAATATAAAAAAACTGCGCACTCTGTATGCGCAGAAGCTGCAGAAATTACTCTCTGCAATTGATAAATACGGTAAAAATTTTGTCTTACCCATAAATACAGCATCGGGCATAAATATAACAATTACGATTGCAACCCAAAAGTCACCGGAAACGGTCTCTGAAGAAGCTGCCGACTTTGGTGTTCCCGTTCGTTATATAAAAACAAAAGATACTGCCGCGTCAGGCCGCAGTACCTATATTTTATATTATAATCAAATCCCCCTCGGTGAAATCGAATCAAGCATCAAATCAATTATTGAAACTTGGAAACATTGAGTGCCCTTATCGAATTCAATATTGCGAGTACCGCAACGCCTACATCAGCAAAAATCGCAGCCCACATATGAGCATAGCCGAATGCCGCCAGAACAAGAACCGCAAATTTCACACCAAGTGCAAATATCACATTCTGACGTGCTATTGCCGCAGTTTTCTTGGCAATACCTATTGCTGCCGCCAGTTTTGACGGCTCATCTGTCATAATCACAACATCAGCAGCCTCGATAGCCGCATCAGATCCGAGGCCACCCATAGCAACGCCAATATCCGCCCTTGCAAGTACTGGCGCATCATTAATACCGTCTCCGACAAAGACAACGCTTTTTTTAGGATTTTTGCCTGCCAGGATTTTTTCCGTCTCAGTTACTTTATCCTGAGGCAGAAGTTCAGCACGCACCTCGTCTATTCCGACCGCCGCGGCAACTTTATTTGCTGTCTCTTTTTTATCACCGGTAAGCATCACGACATTTTTTACACCCAAAAGTTTAAGCTTCTTTACGGTATCTGCGGCATCAGATTTTATTTTATCCGCAAATGTTATATATCCGGCAAAGCTTCTGTTTACAGCAATGTATACTGTTGTTTTTTCCAAAACAGGTACATTATTTATACCTATATCGTTCATCAATTTAGCATTTCCGGCATGCACCGTAATCACTTTGTCTTGGCTTCTGTCTGCCGTATCAGTATTATATTCTGCGTTATCCAATTTACCTTCAGACATTCTACCGGCATCAGACAACTTAATTTCCGCACATACTCCTCTGCCTGCAATTTCATTTACACTCTTTATTCTTGTTGAATCTATTTCCTTGTCATAAGCATTCACTATCGAAAGTGATATCGGATGATGCGAATAACTTTCCGAATAAGCTGCAAAATCCAGGAGTTCTTCACTTGTATATACACTTTCCGCTTTTATCTCTTCTACATCAAAAGTTCCCGTTGTGATCGTCCCTGTTTTATCCGTGACAACCGTTTCCGTGCGCGCAAGAATTTCAAGATAATTGCTGCCTTTTACAAGTATTCCAAGCTTGCTTGCTCCGCCGACACCTCCGAAAAACGAAAGCGGTATTGAGATAACGAGGGCACACGGGCACGAAATTACTAAAAATGTAAGTGCACGGTAAATCCACACTGCAAATACTTCTCCCGGTACTACAAGCGGCGGCAAAATTGCTGTCAGTGCGGCCGCCAAACATACAATCGGAGTATAAACTGCTGCAAATTTAGTTATAAATTTCTCAACATTTGCTTTTTTAGAGGCAGCATTTTCAACAAGATCAAGTATTTTTGATACTGTCGATTCTTCAAACTCTTTTGTTACCTCAACACGCACCACACCGGTCATATTAATGCAGCCGCTTATGACATCATCTCCCGCCTCCGCACTGCGAGGCTCCGCTTCACCTGTAAGCGCTGCTGTATCAAGCGATGTCAAACCTTCTACGATTCTCCCGTCCATAGGAATTTTTTCACCGGGTCTTACTATTATTATTTCTCCCGCTTTTACATCATAAGGATCAACTTTTATTTCCTCTCCGTCTCTAAGCACATTAGCATAATCAGGTCTTATATCCATAAGTGCCGAAATTGATCTGCGCGATTTGTCTACCGCACATGATTCAAACAATTCTCCTATCTGATAAAATATCATAACGGCGTTTGCTTCCATCATCTCGCCGAGAGCAATCGCACCGACTGTAGCAATTGCCATTAGGAAATTTTCATCAAAAACCTGTCCGCGAAAAATATTCTTTATCGCTTTAGCCAATGTTCCAAAACCTACTATTAAATATGAAATAAAATACGGCACTGTTAAATACAGTGATGAAATCTCCGTAAAATGTTCACAAAAAGCTGCAGCGGCAAGTATTACAAGCGCCGTAATGATGACTGCAAGTCGTTTTTTCTGCTTCTTATTCATCATATACCCCTTACAACTTTATCTCACAATCAGGCAATCAGGCTCTACTTTATTAATGGCCTTCTGAGCCGCTTCGACAGCCGCCTCAAATACCGAATCATCTGCTTCCAGTGTGAGTCTTGATGTCATAAAACTTATATTTGCACTCACGCCTTCAAGTTTGTTAATAGCTGTTTCCATCTTTGCTGCACAATTGGCACAATCAAGATTTTCGAGTTTAAAATTCTTTTTCATTGTTTGACCCTCCGTTTTATTTAGAGACTGCCCTCTTTTACCTTTAAATTATATCACAGCCCCGTATTTCCATCATTTTATCAACAGCAGCGTGAAGGAGCTCTGCTTCTCGTGTATCCGCAACTGTATAATATACTTCTTTGCCGACTTTCTTACTGCTTATAAGACGTGCATTTTTTAGCACACGCAAGTGATGTGACACCGCAGGAGAACTCATTTGCACAGCCGCCGCAATATTTATTACGCAGTCTTCAGTATGGCAGAGCAGACAAAATATCTTAAGCCTCGTACTATCGCTCACAAGTGAAAAAACGTCTGCAGCATCTTCAAATGACCTGTTTTCAAATGTACCTTCAAATATTTCAAGCGTATTTGTTCCGTGATCATGAGGTAATTTTTTATTTTCCATATCTCCGCCTCCTTACAGTTATTATATACCGCACAATTAAACGATTAAACAACTATTTAATTATATTGCCTAATTTTTTACGCGGATGCATTTTTGTAAGTATCTCGCGCTTTCTTTTTTCACTCGTATGTAAATAGATCTGCGTTGTTGTTATGGAGCTGTGCCCAAGGAATTCCTGTATGTACCGCAGTTCCACCCCTTCTTCAAGAAGAAGTGAAGCAAATGTATGACGAAACGCATGCGGAGTTATATTGCGGCTTATTCCCGCTGCTTTACAATATTTTTTGACAAGATCGCGTACAGCTTGACACGAAAGCGGTTTCCCCCATCTGTTAAGAAATATAGCATCGCTTGCGGAATCTGCCGGACCTATGCGCAATCTCAACTCGATATATTTTTCGAGTGCATCTATCACGCCGCTGTTTCCGAGATAAAGTGTTCTTTCTTTGCCGCCTTTTCCGAGTACGCGCAGGCTTTGATCACCACTGTCATATGCGGCAAAACTAATGGCACAAAGCTCACTGACGCGTAGTCCTGTGGAAAATAAAAGCTCCAGTACCGCAATATCGCGACATCTCAAAACTTCAGCGGTTTCCATTGTCAACCCTGTCACATCATCTGCAGACAGTCGGTATGCTATGTCAAATATTCGTTTTATTTCTTTTAAACTCAAAGTTTCAGGCACACTGCCCGCAGCTTTTAGTTTAAGTTTGAATTTACAGAGTGGATTCTCCTGTATTATTCCCTTATTTTCCAGAAAATAAAAGAAACCCGTAAAGCAGGCTAGTTTTCTTTTTACTGTTCTAACTTTTTTTACAGCAGAAAGCTCCGTCATATATTTATACCAAAACTCTTTGTCAAGTTTTTGTATAGACACATACTGTAGATTTTTTGTATTTTGCCTATTCGGCACGGCAAACTTTTCATTTTCCGTAATTTTTATTTCACATCCGGGTTTTTCGTTCTTATTAAACGCGTTTTTACCGTACATTACGTAACTTTTTGCATACCGTACAAGCCCTATGAGGTCGTACTTGTATGACCTTATACTGTTTTCGGACAGTTGCTTTTCATAATAACAATATTCCAAATATAAATTGCACAACCCTGTCAGTTCCTTTTCATAATTTTGCGTATTTCTCTCATTAGACTCTTTTTTCATCATTTTTCTCTTATTCCTTTCTTCGATTTGTTCTGCATTATTTATTTAATATAATGATGTTTTGTATCTTGTAATTATATCCTCCTTTCTTTGTGTATTTAATTTTAAATTCGCAATGTTCAAAATGTATACTTTTTAATAACACACTCAACATAGCATTACATCCATATAAATTTCACTTACTAAGTACCTGCTTTACAGTTTACTTAATGTACACAGATGCCCTGCCATGCCGAACTACATTATTAGAAATTACAATTTTTATTTGTTCTCCTGCCACTATAAAATAATGTCAAATTATCTTCGGAAGGGGAAGGTAGTTTGCAAGAACAAATAGGCCCCTTCCAAAGAAAAATTTAGGAGGATACTCGAAATGAAAAAAGTACTTTCATTTGTACTAGTATTAACACTGGTACTCGGTAGCTTCTCAATGGTTTTCGCTGCACCTGAGCAGAAAGGTCTTTCTGACATTGCAGGAAGCGTAAATGAGGAAGCTATCCAGGTAGTAAACGATCTCGGAATCATCACAGGTTACGATGACGGCACTTTCAAGGGTGCTAATAATGTAACAAGAGCCGAGTTCGCAGCTATGATCACAAGAGCCCTCGCTATTCCTGAAAGTGCACTTGCCGGATATTCAACAAGTACTTTCAAAGATACAGCGGGATATGGCTGGGCAGTTCCTTACCTCGCATTTTGCCAGTCAAAGGGCATCATGATCGGAGACGGAAACGGTAATGCAATGCCAGGAAGAACAGTTACTGTAAACGAAGCAATGACTATGGTACTCAGAGCTATTGGATACACTAACAATTCGGCGTTACTTGTAGGTTCATGGCCTGCAAACTACGTTTCACTCGGACAGACACTCGGACTTTATGATGATGTTGCAGCAGCAACTACGATCAACAGAGAGAGTGCCGCACAGGTAGTTTACAATGTGCTTACAGTAGCACTCGTACAGGTAGCAACTGACGGGAAAACTGACAAAGTTGTTGCAGAAAAGTTTGGTAATGAAACTATCTACAGAACACTTCTTACTTCAGGTCTTGGATGTGATATAGACAAGAAAGGTGCTGCTTATGTAATTACAGGTGAAGAACCTTCGGCAATCAACCTCATGCCTTATCAGGGAACATATGCTGTAACTTACTCTAAGGACGATGAAATCGTTGCAATTGGAGAAGTTAAGTCAACATTCCTTACAGGTGATGTAGACGCTGAAAAAAAATTATTGATGTAGATGGCACGGAGTATAAATTCAAAGAAGGCATGGAAGTAACGGATGACGGCGAAACATTTGCCAACGGCGATATAGACAATGTTTCAGGCGGGGCAATAGCAAATTATGATAATGCTACAGTTACAGTCGCTGTAGAACTTTCAGGTAAAACTATAAAGACTCTTTATTCAATCGCTACATGGACAGCAGAGGATGCTGTACAGTTCCAAAAAGATGATCTTGATGAAGACTCTGTGGAGAAAAGTTCATTCTTGACGATGACGACAAAATTGATGAAACTTCATTTATACTCCTCGGCGTTGCATCACTTAATGACATCAAGGAAGATAATGTTATTGAACTTTATCTGAACAAGAATGACGAAATTACTAAAATTGCGGTTGGTACTGATTCAATTACAGGACAAGTAACAAGAATTAATAAGGACAACGATAAATTTACAATTGATAGCAAAACTTATAACGTTACAGCAAACTTCCAGAAAAAGGCACCAGGTGTGGGTGACGAAGGTACAGCTTATCTTAACTACGCAGGCGAACTCGCTATATGGGATGAAGACAATGCGGCTGCAGGAAATTATGCTTTATATCTCGGATATAAAAAAGATCCAGGATACAGTGATGATACCGTAAAGATTAGCATTAAGCTCTTTACTTCTGCAGGAGAAGAAATTATTGCTGAAGCGCACAAAGATATCAATGCATCAGATAATGGCACTAAATTAGAAATCAGCGGTACTGCAATTGATGCAGACACAATTATTGAATACTCACTTAACAAGAGCGGTAAAATTAACAAATTTATAGTTGTTGAAGAAGATGCTTCCGAGCTTGGCAGAATATCAAAGAGCGGAACTCTAATCGGAACTAAATCGGTTGCTTCGAATATTGTAGTGTTCTTCAAGGATAAGAATAATGATTATTCAATTGAAAAGCTCACAAACTTCCAGAAAGATGTAAAATTAGAAGCAGAAAGTATAGTTACAAAGGACAAAAAGATTGCTGCTATTTTCATTAATAAGGATAATCAGTTAGACAGTGGTGAAGCTACTTACGGAGTTGTCAACGCAGTAGATACTAGTGTTAACGAAGATAAAGATAAGGTATCGTATGTTGAAGGATATATCGAGGGTAAAGAACTTAAGGCAAAGGCCAATGATCTGTACAGCACTTGGAAAGAAACTACTACTGCAAGTGGTATTGCAGAAATCACAGTAAATGCAGATGGTATTGTAACTGGTGTTACTTATGAACTCAGCAAAGATATTAAAGTTGAGGATTTCAAGGGTGCAACAGTAGAATCTAAGGACGGTGACAATCAGTTTGTCGTTAATAGTGAAACTTATCAGTTAGCTGATAATGTGATTATCTACGTATGGAGCGATAAAGATAAAGTATGGTCTGCAAAAACTTCTATCAGCGCAATCAAAAAAGATAACCATATAAAGGCATACCAGACTGATGAAGACGTAGAAGGATTTGACGTTATACTCATTTGGGAGTAATCAGTACTATAAATAGTATAGACAAATAAAAAGAAGGCGGAAATCCGCCTTCTTTTGTTTGTTATATTATGATTTACAAGTCTCAGATTAGTATGCCATTACAACATCGAATCCAGTTGTGTCATCATCTGTATCATAGAGTGATACGTGGAGGTTTCTGAGTGATGAGAGCGAAGTCTTAACCTGCCATTCTTCATCATCAGTATTCCATACGTAGATAACTGCGTCATCAGCGATTCTGAATGCTTCGCCGTCAGCATCCTTATCAGCAGCAACTGTGATAACTCTTCCGCTGATCTTTGTTACGATATTATCGTTTGCAGCAACATATTCGTTATCTTCTGCTTTAAGTCCGTGTTCTTCTACCTTAGTGATTACACCGTCAGCGTTGATAAAGATCTTAACGAGCTGGTCAGTCATACCTGTTACAGCTGCATCCTTGCTGTTAAGCTCAGTAACAACATCTTCCATAAGCTTACCGTCAACGATTACATCGAAGAGAGTAGCATCATCACCGTCAGCATCTTCGCCTGCGATATCATTTACCTTGATGATACCATACTGGTCATCACTGTTGCCTGTATCGCCGTCCTGTACTAAGATAACAGCAACTTCACTTCCGTCGTATACTACAGTTAAGTCTCCAGCCTGGAAGCTCTTATCTGTATCAATATCTGCAATCTTGCCTACCGAATAATCGTCATCATCCTGAACGAATACAACAACGCTCTTCTTAATTACAGTTCTTCCGATAAGTGATCCGTCCTTAGAAACCTTACCTGTTACATCATCTTTTGTTGTAGCTATTTCAAGGTCATCAATCTTTCCGTTCTTATCAAGCGAGAATGTAACGATATCACCTACAGCAGCATTGCTAGCAACCTTTTCTACATCATCATCCTTGAGAACATAGTCCTTTTCATTGCCTTCCTTGTCAAGGAGCATGAGCATATTATCTCTGCCATAATCCTTCATTGCGCCTGTTACTACAGCGTAGTTTTCAGACTTGCTGTCATTTACATCCCAATCATAGATGTCGCCATTGTAGTCGAGAAGTGCCTTGCCTTCGTCACCTACTACAGGAGCTGCAACATCTTCGTTAGCAAGGTAAAGCTTCTTGCCGTCAATTGTGTAAACATAACCGTCAACACCATCCTTGTCAGCAGCTCTTCTTGTTACCTTACCTTCAACAGTAGCAGTACCAACTTCAATCTTTACGATCTTGCCATTGTCCTTGTTTCCAAGAGTATATACGTATAATACGTTGTCTTCTTTAATGTCACTGAGCGAGTTAACTCCGAGGAGTGAGTATGAAGTAGCGTCGATATCATCATCGTCATCTAAATCAAATTCCTTACCGAGGAGCTTCTGGTCGTCATTGATTTCGTCCTGAACATCGTCATCAGCAAGAGCCTTATTATCTGTAGTCCAAACAGCTACTGAATAGATTTCCTTAATTGTCTTTCCGGAAAGATCTACTGCAATTGTGATATCGCTGTCTGTAATAGCGCCTAATGTTGTAGTTCCGTCTGAATCAGCATTTGTATACTTTGCAACTGCCTCTTCAAGATCTACAGCATCCTTGCCTGTTGCAAACTTATAGTCTACATCATCAGCTGTAAATTCACCTTCGTCAAGCGAACCAGTGAGGAATGTTGAGATAGGATCTACCGCAACGATTTCATCATCCGAATTGCGATATATGTTTGCATATGCGCCAACATACTCAGCAAGAGCGATTACAGAATTGTCGTTGAAGTCGATAACTCCCTTTTCCTGAGTGCAGTTAAGTCCTGCAGTGAGGAGTGTTCTGTAAATCGGATTGTCATCTTCATCTCTTTCTGCAACGATCTTTGATGTAGTTCCGTCAGTAGCAACCTGTACGAGTGCTACAGGAAGTGCATTGTAGATAACCTGTGCAGCCGAACCTCTGTTGATTGTTACTGCTGTTGCAACATCATCATAAAGTCCAAGTGTCTGTCCGAGTGAAACGTAGTTTGCAGGCCATGAACCTACGAGTACTGATGAATTGTTAGTGTATCCAACAGCTCTGAGTACCATAGTCATTGCTTCATTTACAGTAACTGTTCTTCCTGGCATTGCATTACCGTTTCCGTCTCCGATCATGATACCTCTTGATTCACAGAATCCGAGATATTTTACAGCCCAGCCGTATCCTGCTGCATCCTTAAAGCTAGTTGAAGTATAACCAGCAAGTGCACTTTCAGGAATAGCGAGAGCTCTTGTAATCATAGCAGCGAACTCAGCTCTTGTTACGTTGTTTCCTGACTTGAATGTTCCGTCAGTATAACCTTCAACAATTCCGAGGTCGTTTACTACCTGGATAGCCTGCTCATTAGCATCGCCTGCTATATCAGAAAGATTCTTCTGAGCAGGTGCAGCGAATACCATTGAGAAGCTACCGAGTACCAGTGTTAATACCAGTACAAATGAAAGTACTTTTTTCATTTTGAGTATCCTCCTAAATTTTTCTTTGGAAGGGGCCTACTTGTTCCTGCAAACTACCTTCCCCTTCCGAAGATAATTTGACATTATGAATAGTAAGTATAGAAGGTGAGACTTCCACGCATACTATCAGTTTAGATTATACCCTCGTCGACCGACGCAAGTCAATTCTTTGAGTCAAATGTAATATAACTGTAATAGAATCTGTTATGTCTTGCAATACAGTATTTTCGCGGTTTTCAAGGTATATGAGTATAATAAAACACTGCCGCGGAAATGTCCATTACAGCAGTGTTACGGAAAAGTTAACGTTTCATTATTGAGCTTTTTTATTCGCTTTTTTCAATAATTTTTAAAGTTTTTCAAAACCAAAATTCATTGTTTTTTCGACATATTTTATTTCTGTTTTCGACAAATATTTTTGTATCATTTTAATAATGGTGAACTTTAAGTACATTTATTCTATCTAACCAAATTGCTTTAATCGAATTTCTTTTTCTATCTACATTATATAAATCATTATTATTTCTGTTACCGCCAAAAACACACCCACTATAAAGATAATTATATTTCAATTCTTCTGCACTTTTCATCTAAAATATTATCGACAGCCGCAGTTTCGTCACTGTCGCACAGCACTACGAGACGGTCCCCGCCTTTTATCACTGATTCACCATGTGGTACAATTTCTTCGCCGTCTCTTGTCAGACTTACTATCAGTGTGCCCTTCGGCAAGCAAAGTTCAGAAACTCTCATTCCATCGGAAGCTGCGCCGAAATATACCGACGTTTCCACAAGCACTTTTCTTACAGCACTTTTGCCTCCGTGTTTTCTGCTGCGAGATTCCGAAGCACGTCCTTCCTCTATTACGCGGTTTGACAAAATACGTTCAAGAAGCTGATTGTAAATCGGTTTGCCTCCCAAAATATCCGCTGTTACATACGCAACAAGAGATGCGATTGATAAGGTAAGAAGATGAGAAAAGCTTCCGGTCATCTCCGATATCAATATAACTCCGGTTATAGGGGCCCTTACTATTGCCGCAAAATATCCTGCCATACCGAACATCACAAAATTTGCAAGATATCCTTCATCTATGCCGAAAATCGGAGCACCTATCTCAAAAAATGAAGCGCCGATTACAGAGCCGAGTACGAGCAGCGGCAGAAAAATGCCACCCGGCGCTCCGCTTCCGAAACTGAGCATAGAATAAATATACTTAACCAAAAGAAGAAGCAGCAATCCCTTAAGAACAAAGCCGCCACCCGCAATTTCTTCCACAAGTGAGCTTCCTCCGCCGAGTACGCCCGGATAAATAACAGAAAATACAGCTGCAAAAATAAACGGTATGACAATTCTCACAAACGGATCTTTTATATGTCCGTACATATTCTGTGATTTCTTCACCGATGCATTGTAAAAAACACCGAGCGCTCCGAGAAAAACACCGAGCACAATTACAATCCAGTAGTACTTCAGCGGCAGCATTTCCGGAGTTTCTATCGAAAATACCGGTGCAAGTCCAAAAACATATCTCGAAACAAAATCCGACGTTATAGCTGCCGCCATAGTGGAAAGCAGCACTTCTTCCGAAAAATTTTTATGAAGTTCCTCAAGTGAAAAAACAACTCCCGCAAGCGGTGCATTAAATGCTGCCGCAAGCCCTGCACCGGCACCGCAGGTCATAAGCAGTTTTTCTTCCGTATGCAGCTTTTTAGTTATACGCGAAAATCCTTTCCCCACCATTGCGCCGAGCTGTACACTCGGACCCTCTCTTCCGAGAGACAGTCCCGCGCCTATTGCTGCTGTCGCACCGATAAATTTAAAAGCAAGTACTTTGTACCACTTTGTTTCAATACGGTCGGTAAGCTCTCCTTTTACCTGCGGAATACCAGAGCCCGATATCATTCCTTCCTTTTTTACGAGAAAAGCACATAGCATAGCAAGCGCAAAAATTATAAAAAACAGTGCTACCGCCATAAACGCGCGGTGAACTGCAAATCCGCGAAGAAGCGACATATATTCCTCGGCTTTACTTATTGCAAGTCTGAAAAGCACTATGACGATACCGGAAAAAACTCCAACTGCCATACCTTCAAGTATCAATATATAATGAAAATTTTTTACTCTTTCAAGCGTTCTTTTTGCTTCATCCATAACCAGTCCTCTGTATTATATAATGTAGATATTTATAAGCTGTATAAATCCGAGCATCGAAGCTGCGGAAAGCGCTGTCGACACAAGAAGTATCATTCCCGCAAGCTTCACATCCTGACGGTAATCACCCGCCAGCATTGATGTCATAGCTGCAGTCGGCATCGAAGCTGCAAGTACGCACATAGCTTTTGCTATCGGCGTAAGCGGAAGGAACGCAACAATAAGCCATGCCATAAGAGGCATTATAATTATCTTGTTCAGACCTGACTCTATTACCACACTGCTTTTAAGTACTTCAAGCAACCTACCCCTTGAAAGCGTTGACCCTACATATAGCATCGCCAAAGGCGTACAAAGTCCGCTTATTTGTCCTAGGAGTTCGTTTACAGCACTCGGAAGTCTTATACCAAGCCCGCATATGAGAAGCGCAACAACAAGTGAAGCCATCATCGGATTCATAAGATGCTTTATAATACGCACTGTGTGCTCAAAAAGCGAATGTTGTCCGCCTTTTTTACCGCCGCCCTCTGTTTTGTCGCTCTCATCAGTGCCGCCGCCCTCAGCATTCAAGCCGGACTCCCTGTCCATCAGAATAACACCGTACGAAAACATATATATATTCATTGCCGCATTCGTGGCAGCCATCATCAGCAAACCAAATTCCCCGAAAAATGTACTGGCAACAGGAAATCCCATAAAAGCATTATTCGGAAGCACCATACAAAACTCCGCAACGTTTGCATTCTCACGAGGAAATTTTCGGATTTTACCGTAAATATGCGCATACAATCCGCCTGCAAACAAAATAACCGTAAATACTGCCACCGTGAGAAAAAATTCGCGCATGGTTTCCCCGGTCATTTCAAGACTTCCTATTTTATATACGAACATACAAGGCACGATAAAACGCATTATCATCTTGTTTATGCCCGCGTTTGTGCTTTCATCCATTATTTCCCTGCGCCCGAGAAAAAAGCCCAAAATAACAAGCGCAAAAATTATAAAAAACTGCTCGTACATATTACCTCTAATTAAACAGGACTGCCTTGGCAGTCCCACATTTACTGTTCTTATTCGATTTTACTTGTTAACGACCACGATGTCAACAGAAGATTCATCATCATCGGAAATATCATAAAGCCTTACTTTATCGCCTTTTCTGATGCTCGAAAGACTTCCCGTACTGTACTCATTATCTTCAAGTACATATACAGCGGCATTGTCCTTAACCGAATACCAATCCGAATCCACCTTTATAAGACCGTCGTTCTTATCCGCAACTTCCGTCATTCCGTTTGTAAATTCTTTAAATACTTTACCTTTTATGTCCGCGTCTCCAACCTTTGCTATGCTTCTGATTTCACCGTCTCTCGCATAGAGTTCATATATTTCGCCGGTCATATATTCGGATTTTGCAGGGAATTCTGTCAGCGCCTTTTCCGCAAACCACGTAATTTCACGTCCCGCAGTAATAGTCTCAATGCCTGTCACAGACTCTCCTGCGTAATTGAGCACACGGCTCTGTGCCGAATTTATAACGCAATAAATTTTTCCGCTGAATCCTACATCTGCAGGCACTACCATTTCTGTAATTTTGCCGCCGGACATTTTATAAAATGCAGGAGTACTTACGCTCTTGTACTTATATACCGTTGTTTCTCTGTAAGCGCTTCTGTTATCTTCAAATGTCATATCCCGTTTGTAATCTTTCTTATCGCCGTATACGAATACCGTCACATCTTTTGCCAGCGCTATACCGTTATATGTATTAATGTCCGAGTTGAACGAACCGCTTGCAAATGTAAACGAGCCAAAGTTCGGAATATTGGATGTTGTGTCCTTATCTGTTCCCTGCGGCTGATCTTTTTCAATATTTGCTTTCTTTATAGCAGGAAGCGCATTGTAAATTAAATATGCCGCCATATCTTTCGGCGCTGCGAATTTCTGCATTGCCGATGCTGTCATCAGATTTCCTTCCGTATCCACTATGCCCAGTCCATTAAAAAGTCCGAGTTCTTCTGCTTTTGATATATAATTCTGCGGCCAGCTGCCCGTAAGATCGCTATCTGTATATCCGCATGCTCTTACTGCAAATGTCGCAAGTTCGGCCATAGTCACGTTGTTTCCCGGTTTGAATGTGCCGTCCGTATAGCCTTTGGCGATATCGTTATTTGCCGCATAATTTATATGCGCCTTGGCCCATCCGTAACCTTTCATATCAGTAAATCCACTGTCCGGAACATCGATCGTCACCGTGCCCGTAAGATCGGCAAATTTCGGGTCTATCGCTTTTACTATCATAATGCAGAGCTCCGCACGGTTGAGATTTTTAGCAGGATGGAAAAGACCTGTTTCATCTCCTGTAACAATACCCGCATCCATAAGTTCGGATATTGCTTTCGAAAAACCTCCGATACTGCTGTCTTCCACATCACGCGGCAGCTCCGCCGCAAACGCCATACTCGAAGCTGTCATTGCAAAACACATTGCGGCTGCCGCAACTTTTATAAATTTCTTTTTCATTTTTGTTCCCCCTATTCCTTTTCCTTATATAACTTCATCTCTAAACCCTGTTTACTTAGGCAGGTTTCTGTAAAGAATCTTTGCCACATCACCTCTCGGCGCAGGTGCATCCCAGTCGGAAATTAATATATCTCCCGTCATATTGTACATTGTTGCATACTTTGCGTAGTTATCAGGCCACTGTCCGTAAGCGCCCATTTCCGCATCCGTTACACCTTTGGAACGTACGATAATAGCAATTACTTGCGCGTATGTAACATCACCGTTCGGCGCAAATGTACCGTCGCCCATTCCGTTTATAAGTTTAAGTGAAACCGCCGTATTTATGTAATCCTTGGCCCAGCAATTTTCCAAATCGGTAAATCCGGCGTCCGGACGCTGATTCATCCCATTCTGATTGTTAGTCGCAATAACCATCATCTTTGTAAATTCCGCCCGTGTAATGTTTTTATCCCCGTGAAAAAGTCCGTCATCATACCCATTAATTATTTTTCTGTCTGTAAGGAATTTTACCGCCGGAAAAAGCGGAGTATTTACAACATCGCTTGGATATGACGCCTGTGAATCCCACTGAGAATAATCGATTTCACCTTCAGCCGCAAATACCGCCGTACTGCCCGTAATTACAAATACCAGTACAAATAAAATGCTTATTATCTTTCTTTTCATCTCTTGGTCCCTTTCATTAAAAATTCCAAATATTCCTCATCTCATTATACCAAACTCAGCCTGTAAGTCCATTACACTAATATTACATTTGATTTTCACCGCTTCTCATAAATTTTTACATTCTACAAGATTTTTTTGAAACTTTTGGTTACAATTGCGCGTCTTAACAATTACAATATGTAAACATATAGTAAAGGCGGCTTGCCGTTGATACTGTTTCGTGGTATATTTATTTTGGTATAGTATCAAAATTTTGTACCTTAAAAAAATAATAATTTTTAAAATTAAAGCGGGATTTTTAATAGAAAGAAAAAGAAAGGGAAGGGAAAATGAAAAAAGCTTTAATCAGCAGTCTTTTGACTGCCTCTCTTACACTGGGATCTGTCTTTACAGGTTTTGTGGTATCGGCGGCCCCATCTTATGCCGCAAGTTTCAGCGACATAAACAATCACTGGGCAAAGGATTATATCCTTGATGCCGCAAATAAAAACATCATTTCCGGATATCCTGACGGTACATTCCTGCCGGACAAGCCGGTAACGCGTGCGGAATTTACAAAAATGGTAAACAACGCACTTGGCAATAACGCAACGTCATCAGTTACTTTTACTGATGTACCCGCTGCAGAATGGTACCATAACGAAATATCAAAAGCTGTAGCTGCCGGATATGCGGGG
>JAAWDW010000161.1 GCA_022793975.1 Bacillota bacterium | reverse complement strand
TTCATAAATATTATATCCGAAAATCCCGTAATTCTTGTATGCTACAGGTAAAATACCCGAAACAGGATTTTATTTTATGCTCTACTTATTTTGTAATTTAGTCTCTACAATTACATGCGATCGGTAATCGAGTAGCTGCATTTATGCAAAAATTAAAGCTGGGATGATCCGGTTCCTCAAAATCAGGAAGAAATACAGCAGACTATGGACGATGTAAAAGATAAATTGAAAAAAATTTTCTGATTGCAGTGAATAATATAAAACAGGGCACTCCCTTTATTAAGAAATGCCCTGTAAAATTTTATCGTCAGTTTTATTTTAATCTTGTTTTAGAGAAGTTCTTTTCTCGAAAGATTGATTCTGTTCTGACTGTCAATTTCGGTAACTTTTACCTTTACGGTATCACCGATATTCATTACATCTTCTACCTTTTCAACTCTCTCCTTGGCCATCTTTGATATATGGAGAAGTCCTTCCTTGCCCGGCAGGATTTCAATAAATGCTCCGAAATTCATTATTCTCGTAACAGTTCCTTCATAAGTTGCACCTACTTCCACATCTTTTGTGAGAAGATCTATCTGCGACATAGCCGCGTTTGCGCTTTCCATATCAGGTGCAGCCACATATACAAGACCCGTGTCATCGATATCAATCTTAACGCCTGTATCAGCTATAATTTTATTTATCGTCTTTCCTCCAGGTCCGATAACCGTCCTGATCTTGTCTGGATCTATCATCATTGAAATAATTCTCGGTGCATACGGTGAAAGTTCCTTTCTCGGCTCAGGTATTTCTTCGAGCATCTGATCGAGAATGTACATTCTACCCTCGTGCGCCTGCGCCAGCGCATTTTTAAGAATCTCTCTTGAAAGTCCGTGCACTTTTATATCCATCTGAATGGCAGTAATACCTTCTGTCGTACCTGCCACCTTAAAATCCATATCTCCGAGGAAGTCTTCCATTCCCTGAATATCCGAAAGAATGGCAATCTTCGACGAGCCGTCAGGCTCTACTCTCTCGATAAGACCCATAGCAATACCGGACACCGGTCTCTTAATAGGAACACCAGCATCCATAAGTGAAAGGCACGAACCGCATGTCGAACCCATCGAAGTCGAGCCGTTTGATGAAAGTACATCTGATACAACCCTTATCGCATAAGGGAATTCTTCAATACTCGGAAGCACAGGTACAAGTGCTCTTTCCGCAAGTGCACCGTGTCCGATCTCCCTTCTTCCCGGACTTCTCATAGGTCTTGCTTCACCTACCGAATAAGGCGGGAAGTTGTAATGATGCATATATCTCTTTTCCACTTCCTCCGTAATGCCGTCGATAGTCTGTGCTTCACCCATAGCACCAAGTGTCGTTACCGAAAGCACCTGAGTCTGTCCACGCTTGAAAAGCCCTGTACCGTGAGTTCGTGGCAGGAATCCCGTCTCGCACCAGATCGGTCTTATTTCCGTAGTCTTCCTGTTGTCAGGTCTTACGCCCTCGTCGAGAATCATATTGCGGACGCATTCCTTTGTTATATTATAAAGCGAATTGGCAATATCTTTTCCATTCTCCGGATAAATCTCGGCAAAATGCTCTTTTGTCTCAACTTCGACCGCATCCATATTGTCGAGTCTCTCCATTTTGTCAAAAGTCTTGATTGCCGACTTCATCTTATCGAGCGCATATGCTCTTACTTCGGCGTCTATATCTTCCGGAATCTTGTAAAGCTCGATTTCCTGTTTAGGCTTTCCGACTTCGGCGATAACTTCTTCTATAAACTCAATAAGCTTCTTTATTTCCTCGTGCGCAAACATTATCGCATCGAGCATAACATCTTCCGGAACTTCGTTTGCTCCCGCTTCTACCATCATTATTGCTTCTTTTGTACCCGAAACAACAAGGTGCATCTCAGAAGCTTGTCTCTGTTCAAGTGTAGGATTGACGATAAACTGACCGTCTACCATACCAATGAGCACCGAAGCTGTAGGACCGTCCCACGGAATATCCGATATAGAAAGCGCAACTGATGAGCCTATCATTCCCACGATTTCAGGTGAGCAGTCAGGATCTACACACATCACCGTTGCCACTACCTGTACATCATTGTAAAAACCTTTCGGAAAGAGCGGTCTTATCGGTCTGTCGATAAGCCTTGAATTAAGGATTGCTCTCTCACTTGGCCTTCCTTCTCTTTTTATGAATCCGCCAGGAATTTTTCCCGCGGCATACATTCTCTCTTCATAGTCTACACTGAGCGGAAAAAAGTCAATATCCGGACGCGGTTCTTTTGACGCGCAGGCCGTAACATTTACAACCGTATCTCCGTATCTTACCGTAACTTGTCCGTTCGCCATTTCGCAGACTTTGCCGATTTCAAGCTGAAGAAGTCTTCCTCCCACAGCGGTCCTGAATGTTCTGTAATCTTCAAATCTCATAATAAACAACTACCTCCTGTTTATTTCTTTCTCTTTTTTCGTTATTTGCGGAGCTGTACCCTGCGGCTTACTCCTCTTTTGCTTTTTGGCAGACACAGCCTGCCGCCGTATAAATAAAAGCGAGGTTGTTTCGGCCTCGCTTAAATTTCGTTTCGTAATTTTTAATTACTTTCTTAATCCCAGACGAGCAATAAGACTTCTGTATCTTTCAATATCCTTGTTCTTCAGGTAATTAAGAAGATTTCTTCTCTGACCTACCATCTTGAGAAGACCTCTTCTCGAATGGTGATCCTTCTTGTGCACCTTGAGATGCTCATTTAAGTCGTTGATTCTGTAAGTAAGGATTGCTACCTGTACTTCCGGGGAACCTGTGTCTCCCTCTTTTGTCTGATACTCTTTTATTATTTCGAGTTTCTTTGCCTGATCAATCATTTTATTTTCTCCTTTTCTTATATACGCCTCTTCCGGGTCAAAGCCGGAGTGTCTTGTGACTCAGCAGAGGTAAAATATTTTTGACAATATATGATACCACGGAAAAGCGTGGTTTGTAAAGGGGTTTTGGTAAAAAACTGCCGAAGTGGGCCAATATAATTAAACCCCGCATTTGATAAAATCTATATATAAACATTTTATTTGCTTTTTATTTATGTTTTGCGTGATACTCACGTGCTGTTTCGCAGTTTGCCGCAATTTCAGCGCGAAGCGCGCCAAGAGAGTCAAACTTTCTCTCGTCACGCAGTTTTTTCAGAAATTCTACACGTAGCGTCTCACCATAAAGTTCCCTGTCAAAATCGGTATCAAGTATATGCGTTTCGGTGTTCTTGGCATAATCACCGATAGTCGGCTTATTGCCGACATTGGTAATGCTCGGATACCACTTCTCCCGCCACAGTGTCTTAGTAATGTAAACCCCATTCGGCGGCAGTATCATATTTTCATCGACATTTATGTTCGCCGTTGGAAACCCGAACTCCGTACTTCCAAGCCTGTTGCCCTCTGTCACCACACCGCTTACGGCAAAATTCCTGTTCATATATTTTGCGCACAATTCCACAGCACCGTTTTCGATTATCTTTCTTATGAGCGTACTGCTCACTACATCGCCGTCTACTTTATACGGTTCAAGTATATGAATTGCAAAACCTTTTTGCGCTCCTTCAGCCTTGAGCGTTTCCGGAGTTCCTGCAGCCTTATAACCAAAAGTATAATTAAATCCGCAGAAACCTTCCTTCATATTAAACTTGTCTATAAGAAGCTCGTCTATAAAATCGCTAGGCGGAAGCGTACGAATTTCATCTGAAAACGGTAGATTAA
Source organism: Bacillota bacterium (assembly GCA_022793975.1). GTDB lineage: Bacteria > Bacillota > Clostridia > Peptostreptococcales > Anaerovoracaceae > QAKD01. The sequence goes on along the minus strand of JAAWDW010000161.1, from coordinate 3,138 downwards.
ATAAATAATTAATACCTAATTCCGCTATAATTTTCGCTTTTTCTTCAGCACTTATTATATTTTTTACAATATTTTTCCCAAACGCATTGCGCGGATGGGTAGAAAATGTAAATACCGCGCTCTTCAGTCCTTCCGCTTTCGCTTTCGCCACCGCACGCCTTATAAGTTCACGGTGACCTTTATGTATGCCGTCAAAATTACCGAGCGCCACGGCTGTCGGCTCCATATTATTTATTTCTTCAAGGCTGTTAAATACTTTCATCTGTTCTCCTGAAAACCTTGTCCGCAACAAGTTTTTTGTAGTCGTAATTGTAGAATGCAACACCGAGAAAATCAAGCTCCACGCAAGCATCCCTATCAGACGCACAGCAGCTTTTCCCTTTCTCATCCGTCTCTGTAAGTCTGCCGTACATACAGTACGCATCCTTGTACTCACGCCTTATTTCAAAAGGCGGTTTCTCATCTTTGTATTTCGGACGGCGCGTTACATCTGTCTCCGCAAGTCTGATATGTCCTCCGTTCACAAACCACTTTGAGCGTTCTGCTGTCTTAATTTCGGCACGCCCAAAAGAAGTAAGCGGATAATCAGCAGGCAACACCAGTGAATTTACAAGTTCCTCGAATCCCGGAGTACCTTTCTTCTCTGTTAGCTCTTTGAGATAAGAAAGATCCACTGCATCGGCAATTTCAAATCTTCCGCTTTTAGTACGCGTAAGCGCGCTCATTGCCGCGCCGCATCCGAGCCTTTCACCGACATCGTTACAAATGGCTCGGATATAAGTGCCTTTTCCGCATCTGACGGAAAAGCGCACTGTGTATGACGAAAGGTCGATATCTTTGATATCGACACTTTCTATATACACGCGGCGCGGTCGTATCTCGACTTCCTGACCGTCGCGCGCGTATTCATAAAGACGCTTCCCACCATAACGTACGGCAGAATATTTGGGCGGATACTGCTCCGTTACCCCCGAAAATCCCGAAAATGCATTCCGCACATCATTCCCCGTCAGTCTAATTTTTCCGCTGAAAATCTCGTCTCGTTTGTCTGACAAAACCTCTCCCCAGATATCCTGTGTATCCGTCACAATTCCGAGCATCATTGTACAGTCATATTCCTTGATGTCAAGTTCCGTATACTCTGCTATCCTCGCGCAGCTGCCTATACACACCGGTAGTACCCCGGTAGCATTCGGATCAAGAGTACCTGTATGTCCCACTCTTTTTATATCTGTAAGACGCCGCACAGTGTATATACAATCATGTGACGTCATCCCTGCCGGCTTGTTTATGTTTATTATGCCCTCTTTTATCATTGCATTTCCTTCTGCAGCGCCTCTGAAACTGCCTCTGTCATAATCTTTTCCGCCTCCGATATTTTCATTCTGAGTGTACATCCCGCAGCTCTTACGTGACCTCCTCCTCCGAATCCCGCCGCTATTTTAGCAACATCGGCATAAGACTTCGCCCTCATACTCACTTTAACCTCATCTCTGCCGTATTCTTTAAGAAGCACTGAAATCTCAACTCCGCGTATATTCCTCATCGTTTCTGCAATTCCATCAGCCTCGCTCATCTCGGCATCGCAGGCGTCTATCATATCCTGCGTCACTGTCGCTATCGCAGCCCGGCCGTCTGCAAAAAGCTTCATATTATCCACAGCCGCTGCATTCAGTTTTATTCTTGAAAGCTTTGCATTCTGATAAATTTTTACGCACACGCCGCTCTCATCAGTACCGATTTTCAAAAGTGCAGCCGCTATCAGATGACTTTTTTCCGTTGTATTTGAATACTGGAAATTACCAGTATCAGTCGCAATCGCCGCAAATATCGCTTCTCCTATTTCCGCATCAAAAAGCGTACGGCCCGAAGCATTCTCAAGTTCCTTTATCAGATCATATACTATTTCGCCCGTTGCCGCCGCGCTGCCGTCGATATAATTCATATCAAAAATCGGCTTCGATGTTATATGATGATCTATACATACACTCACAGCGCCGTTCTCAAAAACTTCCGCACGAGCCGCAAATCTATCGGTACTGCCGCAGTCCATACAGATACATACATCCGGTGTGCCCACCGTTGTCTCATCAACCCGTACACAGTACCCTCTGTCCAGAAACTCAATATTATACGCCGTATCGTCTTCTGTCAGAATATACGCCGTCTTACCAAGCTTTTGCAGCACACTGCAGAGTGCTGCAGACGAGCCCAGCGCATCACCGTCCATATTCACATGTGGAAAAAGCAATATTTTTTCATTCTGTGCTTTCAAAAGCATTTTTGCTATCTCTTTCAGTGTGTTCATAATTAGCTTAACCCTTGAGTTTATTTAAATTGCATAAATTCTATAAGTCCTTCATAATATCATCAATCTCAGACACTGATGTATCATTTCCAATATTTTCGCTGCCATCATCCAGCTGATAATTTTCTATACCGAGTCCGTCTATCAAACTTGACATCTTGATGCCGTACTCCATAGAATTATCAATCTTGAAAATCAGCTCCGGAACATGCCTGAGCTTTATTTTCTTTCCTATTTCTCTTTTTATTAGACCCTTCGCCCTGCCAAAAGCCTGAACGATCCCGTCCTTCTCCTCATCAGTCGCAAATCCGCCGTTTCCCGTACCGAGTACGGAAATATACACGGTAGCGTAGCTGCCGTCGTTTGTCACCTCTACAGCAGACACGCTCACCATACTTTCAAGCAACTTCGGGTCTTTTATCTCACGGAGCAGCAGCGAAGAAATTATTTTCTTTATCTCTTCTCCGAGCCTTCCGCTTCTGTAACCTTTACCCATATTTTAATCCCTCTTAATTTCCTCCATCTGGAAGCATTCTATAATATCGCCTTCCTTGATGTCGTTGTAATTCTCGATACCGATACCGCATTCGTATCCTTGCGCCACTTCTCTGGCATCGTCCTTAAAACGCTTAAGTGAAGAAATCTTACCTTCGTGAATTACAATACCGTCTCTTACAAGTCTTACTTCCGCGTTTCTCACAACTTTGCCGTCAGTTACATACGCGCCGCCGACAATGCCGACACCCGGCACCTTAAAGGTATTCCTGATTTCTACATTGCCCAGAATTACCTCTTTATATTCAGGATCGAGCATACCCTTCATAGCTGCT
>JAAWDW010000160.1 GCA_022793975.1 Bacillota bacterium | reverse complement strand
TGTAAAAACCGAAAAAATAAATCTTAAATTAATAATATCATAAATTTACCAAATACAGCGCTTAAATTTTGAAATGTAACGAAAATGTAAGAATGCGTGTGCAGCCTGACTAATCACAACAAGGGTCCGACCGGCATATATTATGACTGTGGAGGAATATGACCTGTATCTTTACATAGCGGAGTATAATCCGCTATTATTCTTGAAAAAGAAAGGTTGATATAATATGGCAAAAGTATCATGTGTACGCGGAGGCGGACCTAAGCTTTGCAGCGTATGCGGACCGAATGTGAACACTGAAGATGTTCTGTTCAGCGCGCGTGAAGCCAATCTTGTATATATGGATAAGGTATATTCCTACAACAAGGCAACGGCTTGTCCGATACTGCATACGATAGCGGCAAGAACGGATTGGACAACAGAACTTGTGCTCGAAAGCATCAAAGATGACTGTGAAAATAACTGCGGATGCAATAATGATTGCGGCTGCGGTTGCAGTTGCGGAGGAAACAACGGTGGCTGCGGTTGCGGCAGACAGTCGAGAAGAGGCTGCTGCACATGCTGCTGCGGAGACAGCGGGTGCACGCTGACATCGGACGCAGTGTTTAACATTACGAGAAGCTATGTACTTGTGCAGAGCCTTGCACTCGGAGATAATGCGCTCGACGCCGAAGATGTTACGGTAGACGGTGTAGCTGTAGATTCTTTGACAAAAGTCGGCAACAAGTATACAGCGACAACAGACAATCTCGTAAATGAGACATCTAGGGAAAGGTGCAATGATCTCGGATTGCCTTCAAAGCATTTCTTCCTCATTACAGATGCCGGTCCTTGGCAGCTGACGGCGACAATCGTTCTTGAAGGAACGGTAAATACCGGAGGAAAGACTTGCTGCTTCCAGGCAAAGTTTAAGACAACAAATCCTATTACGATAAACGATACGTCGACGCTTGCTATTCCGAAACTTGCACTTCCGTGCAGTGTAAACGGAGTGAGTCCGACCATAAACTTCAGCTTCGGCGGCATTGTATATGTTCTTAATCCGACAATTACTGCAACATGTACAGATGATAACTGTACACTTGCACTTGAGGGTTCACTTGCGGTACAGCCGCAGGTAAATGCGGAAGTAGTTAGAAGAACTCTCTTCTGTGTAGACGCATGCGAAGGTATGCTTCCTTGCGACGGAACAGAAGCAGCATATGAACTCGATGCGGAAGACGACTGCACATGGCCTCCGGCTCCGGCATGCAGATGCGGAACAGCGCCTACGCCGTCTAATGATCCTGATATTTGCGATACTTCTATAGTATGCAATTTTGATGATGACGACAGACCATGCAATTGTGTGGGCGGCGAAAATGACGACAGACCGAATCGTCCGCAGAGACCATGCGGAGACAACGGTTTTCAGTGGGGCGGCTGCAGCGGCTGCGGCGGCTGGTAAAATGACAGAAAAGCGCTTGCGATAAGGCTTTCCGAAAACGGAAAATTACGCTTAAAAAGCGCTGAATAGCACATTTTGAAGCGAACCTCTGTTCACGCACAATATGTTGTGGACAGAGGTTTTAGTATGGAAATGCTTGGGAAAGTAACAGAAAAAAATGGATTGCTTGCCCAAAAAAATAATCAAAATGGTTGAAAAGTGGAGTAAAGTGGTTTATAGTGGAATTACACTAATTTAGATTGGAGCAATCTCTCTATGTTTATGGGTAAATATCAAAACTCAATAGACGCCAAGAACAGAATGATCGTGCCTTCTAAGTACAGAGACGAACTTGGATACAAGTGTGTACTTACAAAAGGCATTGACAAGTGTCTTTATATTTACCCGATGAGCGAGTGGGAACGCTTTATGACTAAATTAGCCGCGCTTCCGTCATCTGACATAAACGCACGCGCATTTGTAAGACACTTTTATGCCAATGCGGTAGAATGTGAAATCGACAGACAGGGAAGGCTAACACTCCCTCAGGATCTAAGAGAATACGCAGGCATAGACAAAGAGCTTGTTACGATAGGAATTTTGGATAAAATCGAAATCTGGAGCAGAGCTGAATGGGAAAACGCGGAAGACGGCCCGCAGCTGGCACCGGAAGATTTTGTCCAGAAGATGGCAGAGTACGGTATATAGGCGGTGAATGTTATGGAGTTTAAACATACATCCGTACTGCTCAGAGAATGTGTTGACAGTCTTAACATAAAGCCGGGAGGTATATATGTAGACGGGACACTCGGCGGCGGCGGACATTCATCTGCGATATGCGAAAAACTTTCCGCAAGCGGTTTGCTCATAGGAATAGACAGAGACAAAGATGCGCTCAACGCAGCAGAAAAGAGACTTTTACCGTATAAGTGTAGAAAATTGTTTGTACAAAGCAATTATGCGGATATAAAAAATATTCTTCGCAAAAACGGTATAGAAAGTATAGACGGAGCCACTCTCGATCTTGGTGTTTCATCGTTTCAGCTGGACAACAAAGACAGGGGTTTTTCATATATGCAGAAAGCACCGCTCGATATGAGGATGAACAGAGACGATAGCCTCAGCGCTTATGATGTGGTCAACGGATACAGCGAAAAGGAACTTGCGGAAATAATAAAAAAATACGGTGAAGAAAAATGGTCACAGCGTATTGCTTCATTTATAGTAAAAGCAAGAGCGGACAAGCCTGTTGAAGATACGGAAGAGCTTGTAGATATAATCAAACGTGCGATACCGGCATCGGCAAGGAGAGAAGGTCCTCATCCCGCAAAACGTACATTTCAAGCCATAAGGATAGAAGTGAACGATGAACTCGGACAGCTTGAAAAAGCGGCGGAAGAATTTTGTGATGTGCTTGTATCGGGAGGAAGATTTGCCGTAATAACATTTCACTCACTTGAAGACAGGATAATAAAGGATACTTTTGCAAGAAGAGCAAATCCGTGTATATGTCCTAAGGACTTTCCGGTGTGTGTGTGCGGCAGGACCGCGGACATAAAGAAAGTTACGGGCAAACCGATAGTGCCGTCACCTGAGGAGACGGAAGAAAATCCTCGTGCGAGAAGCGCGAAACTCAGAGTGGCAGAAAAAATATAATAAAAGTACAGGGGTAAAGCAAATATGATACCGGCAGAACAGTGGTATGAATATCAGGAGTCGTATAAAAAATACGGATTTGATATGAAACCGCGCGAAGTAAAAGTGAATAAACAGAATCAGAAGCCGAAATCCGTTATTTCGGCGAAAGATAAAGCAAGGCTTCTTATGCTTACGGTGTTTTTAGGAGTTCTCTGTGTCGGAATAATAGTATCGACGGCATATGCCGCCAAACTGCAGTATGATATAAACACCATAATGAATCAAAATGACATACTGCAGGGTGAAATAGATAATCTAAATGTAGCATTGAAAAAGGAAAATAATATAGCAAGAATAGAAGAAAAGGCGACAAGTGAGCTCGGTATGGTATATCCGTACGCAAATCAGATAGTAAATTTGGGAGAAAAGAAAGTAGAAGTGAGCGATTTTGCAATGACACTTAAGGAGCAGGCATATAATTAGTAATAGCAAAATATATTGTTTTAAGTATTATAACTGCATATAGAAAGGGGCAGCCGGATAACTGAATTATGATAGTAATTAAGATTTCCGGCTTTTATTTTTAATATGACGTCTAACAGAATTAAGAAAAGACTTGTAATAGGATTTACAATAGTATGCGTTGCAATGTCGGCGCTTTTTGTAAAAGTGGGCTTCATACAGGTGGTGCACGGAACCGAATATTCAAAACTTGCGGTCGAGCAGCAGACGAAAGATATGCCTATATCTGCAAAGCGCGGCAGTATACTCGACAGAAACGGGGAAGAACTTGCATCGAGTGCAGTATGCTACTCGGTATGGGCAAGACCGGCACAAGTGAGGAATGGTAATACTGCGGAGAAGAAAGAGATCAGTGTTAATAAATGTGTAAATACACTGTCCGATATACTCGGAATGGATAAAGAAGAGATAAGAACTCTCGTTACAAAAGAGCAGTCGCTTGTTAAAGTTGCCAAATATCTTGATAAAGAAACAGCGGATAAAATAAGAGATGCCGGCATTTACGGTATTGAAATAGCAGAGGATGTAAAAAGACACTATCCTCTCGGTGATTTCGCCTCACAAGTACTTGGAAGTGTTACAGATGATAATAACGGACTTGCGGGAATAGAGCTCAGGTATAATCAGTATCTTTCCGGAGTTGCGGGAAGATGGATAAAGAATACTGACAGAAACGGCAACAGACTTTCATACGGAGTTGAAAAGTACTATCAGGCAGAGGATGGACTTAATGTAGTCCTGACGATAGATGAAATAATACAGCATTATGCCGAAAAATCGATAGATACAGTACAGAAGGCAACAGACGCCGATAAAGTAATGTGTCTTATAATGGATCCGAAAACGGGAGATATACTTGCGATGGCGATAACTCCGGGATATGACCCGAAC
>JAAWDW010000159.1 GCA_022793975.1 Bacillota bacterium | reverse complement strand
GTTTTACCTTCGTGCCGTTAAAAAAAGCGGGCTTAAACTGTGTTTCTGGAGCACAATGATACAGGACTGGCGTGTCGACAGCAAAGTGAACGATCTTAAATACAAGCTTTTTACACGCACAATAAACGGCGGCCTCATATGTCTTCACGATTCCGGAGAAGGCACCGGAGGCGCACCGGGAGCACCCGCAAGAATGATAGAAGCCCTTGCTGAATATATAGACAGCCGAAAATCATGCGGATACGAATTTATATCATTTGAAGAAGCACGCGAAAGGGGGCTTATATCTTGAATATCAAAAGCAGTATAAAAAGTACCTGTCTGTATGTACTTCTGATATTTACGGTTTTTGCTCTTCTGCTGCGTGAAGCAAATCCTCATGATATTTTCGCTGCGGTCAGCCGCGCCAATATCGCTGTGCTAACCGCAGCACTTGCACTTATGATTCTCGCTGTCTCGTGCGAAGGATTTAATCTGAAAAAACTTCTCAAAGTGCTTCATCACGAACGCTCCCTCCGTGAATGCATGCGCTATGCTTTTGCCGGCCATTATTTTACATCAGTCACACCTGGCGCATCGGGCGGTCAGCCTGCACAGCTTTACTATATGTCAAAGGATGGCATACCTGCCGGCAGTGCATCTGTTGCGCTTCTTATGTACAATATGAGCTATCACATCGGCATAATCGGCATTTATGCGGCGGCGCTCGCATTCAGATGGCATCTGGTCGGAGAAATGGTAGGCGCATTCCGCGCACTTCTTATTGCCGGTCTCGCCATACACGCATTGCTCCTTCTGTTTTTCCTTGCCCTCATATTCCGCCCCGGTATGATAGCTTCGCTAGGTCGTTTTTTGACAAATGTCTTTGCAAAAATCAGATTTATAAAGCATCCTGATAAAATCGAAAACTCCCTTTTGAGCTATGTGGAACATTACCGCGAAAGTGCGGAATATATAAAAAACAACCTCTCAATATTTCTGCGTATACAGCCGATAACATTTCTGCAGGTTGCAATAATATTTTCGGTGCCTTATTTCATATTCAATGCTTTCGGACTCAGCGGTTTCAATATACTTGATCTTATCGCACTTCAGGGCTCTGTCATCATAATAGCAGATGCTGTGCCGACACCCGGAGGCGTCGGTATTTCCGAAGCTGCAATATCAACTGTCTATGCTCAAGTATTCGGCAGCGCATTCATCCTGCCGTCCGTAATTCTGTGCAGACTCATCGGTTATTATCTGCCTGTCGCCATAAGCGGTATTATGACCGTTACTCTCGCTTCAAAATAAAAAAGGAACAGCAAGAATCTGTAGATTCTTGCTGTTCCTTTTGCAAGGTGTTTTCATAAAAACGCGGATATGATATAATTGTAATGATAATCACAGAAGCTACACACTTTTGCGTTAATATTATGGTAGTATTATGCAAATATCGGTTTAGCTTAGCACTATCATACAGAATATTTACAACGGGGAGATATATATGTACAAACTTCTTATAGTTGACGATGAGCAAAAAATCCGCGAAGTTATACGCGAATACGCATCCTTTAACGGTTTCGAAACCGATGAAGCCGCAGATGGTATGAGCGCAATCGGACTTATAAAGTTAAACGATTACGATCTCATTATTATGGATGTTATGATGCCGAAACTGGACGGTTTCTCGGCATGCAAAGAAATAAAAAAGATCAAGGATATTCCTATTATTATGCTTTCGGCACGCGGAGAGGAGTATGACAAGCTGTTCGGTTTTGAGCTTGGCATAGACGATTATGTTGTTAAACCATTCAGTCCGAAGGAATTGATTGCACGCGTAAACGCTGTAATTTCCAGAAATAAAGCTTCGGCACCAAGTGATTCCGAGGAACTTTCTTTCGGCGGACTCGTCATAAATATACCCGCAAGAACTGTTACTATCGATGGTGAAAAAGCCGAACTTACTCCGAAAGAGTACGAGCTGCTTTTCTATCTTGTCAAGAACAGAAATCTTGCGCTTTCCCGCGACAAACTGCTGCAGGACATCTGGGGCTATGACTTTTTCGGCGACGATCGCACGATAGACACACATATAAAAAATCTCCGAAACAATCTTGGGCCTTACAGAGATTACATAGTTACACTCAGAGGGGTGGGTTACAAATTTGAAGTCGAAAACTAACAATGAAGGCTTTTTTATCGGCATAAAACCCGATTTTCACAGCCTTAAATTCAAGCTTGGTCTGCACTTTATCCTCTTTGCACTCGTGCTTATGATTGTGCTCTGGTTTCTGCAGATATTTTTTCTCAACAACTATTACGAAGAGATGAAAATAAAAGAAACAAACAGAATCGCGCACCTGATTATGATGAGGTACGGGAATGAAGATTTTGTGGAATATGTATCGGAGCTTTCTTCGAGCAACGACCTTTATATTCACATAGAAACATCGGGCGGTTCTGTTATTTTCGAACCGACAACATATGGAAGCGCTCACACCAGTCTGCGCGCATATATAAAAGAAATTGGCACTCTCAAAGAATCCCTTTCCGAAAGCAGCGCGCCGAGTGTTGCTATGCGCATACCTGTAAGCGGCACAAATTACAACACTCTTGCATACGGCACATATCTTGACAGAACATCCGGCAGCGAAGTAATGCTTTACATTTTTTCCCCACTCTATCCTGTCGAATCAACCGTCACGATACTGCGTGTACAGCTCACATATGTAACAGTCATTTCACTTCTGTTTGCGGCGCTGCTCGGCATATATCTCTCGCGCAGAGTCTCGATACCGCTCTCAAACATAAGCAAAACTGCGAAAAGACTTGCAAAAGGAGAATACGGCATACGTTTCCGCGGAGAACACTATTCAGAAATCATCAATCTTGCGGATACGCTTACGTATACATCTATGCAGCTTGAGCGTGCCGACAATATGCAGAAAGACCTGATTGCAAATGTATCTCACGATCTCAGAACTCCTCTGACTATGGTAAAGTCCTATGCTGAGATGATACGCGATCTCTCAGGTGACAATCCGGAAAAAAGAAACGCACATTTACAGGTAATAATAGATGAAGCAGACAGATTGAATGTTCTTGTTTCTGATATGCTCACAATGTCCAAAGTGCAGTCCGGAGTCAGCGCTCTTACCAAAACAGTATTCTCGATAAAAGAAGTGACCGAATCGATCTTAAGGTCTTACGATGTATTTGTAGAGCAGGAAGGCTATACGATACTGTTTGACTGTCCTGACGGCATAAACGTATATGCCGACGAAGCAAAGATCAAACAGGTAATTACAAATCTCATAAACAACGCCATAAAATACTGTGGCACAGACCGCACCGTTTATGTAAGCGTTAAAAAGCATCACGGTAAAATGCGTTTTGAAGTAACCGACCATGGTATGGGCATAGAGCCGGCAGAACTTGAAAACATCTGGGAAAGATATTACAAAGCCAGCACAAATCATGTACGTGCCGCCGGCGGCAGCGGTCTTGGGCTTTCCATAGTAAAGAGCATCCTTTCTCTTCATAATGCGGAGTTCGGCGTAAACAGCAAGCTCGGCAAAGGCAGTACATTTTGGTTTGAGCTTGGCATAGCACAGAAAAACGAAATACGTCAGGCCGAGAAAAAGCAGCAGTAAATATAATACTGCGGCGGCAAAACAGCCTCAAATGATAAAATTGCAGTAAACTGCGGAGGAAATACCATATGGCTAAAAAAGCAAAAACCGTTTTTGTATGTCAGGAATGCGGATACGAAAGCCCAAAATGGATGGGTCAGTGTATCTGCGGCGCTTGGAATACAATGGTTGAAGAAAAAGTAATAGATATAAACGAAGACGATAAAAGAAGCCGCAGTATGAGCGGCATCGGCGGCGCGCGCGGAGCTGCTTCGGGCGGAGGCCGCGCCGGCCGCATCGCCAAAGCGCTTCCGCTTACAGAGATCAGCGGTGAAGTTTATACAAGGCTCGATACGAAAATCGGAGAACTCAACCGTGTGCTTGGCGGCGGTCTTGTCAAAGGCTCTCTGACTTTGATATCCGGGGAGCCAGGTATCGGAAAATCAACAATTATAATACAAGCGGCCGCCAATATCGCCGGACATTATGGAAAAGTCCTCTATGTATCCGGTGAAGAATCAGAAGAGCAGATTAAAATGCGTGCCGACCGCGTCTGCGGCGGTGCTGACCTCTCAAATCTATTTATTCTGTCTGAAACCAATATGGAAAACATTGAGGAAATATGCAAAACACTTGAGCCTGTATTCGTCATCATAGATTCTATTCAGACGATGTATACTGCAGAAATGGACTCTGCACCCGGAAGTGTGTCACAGGTACGTGCCTGCGGCAATATGCTGATGCGTGTAGGCAAAGTAACAGGAGTTCCTATCTTTATTGTGGCGCACGTTACAAAGAGCGGTGAACTTGCAGGTCCGAAAATTGTTGAGCACCTCGTTGATTGCGTACTCAACTTCACAGGCGAACGCAGCCAAGATCTGCGCATACTGCGTTCTCACAAAAACAGATTTGGCACGACAAGTGAAATAGGCGCTTTTGAAATGGCAGAGGAAGGACTTATTGAAGTACCCAATCTGTCGGAAAGCTTTCTCGAAGGTATGGATTCGGCTGTTGAAGGCGCCGCTGCTGCTGCGATATATGAAGGCACCCGCCCTCTTCTCCTCGAAGTTCAGGCTCTGGCGGCGCCCGCTAACGTAGGCTTCGCAAGACGCACATCTATCGGTGTTGATAACACACGCCTCAATATGATACTTGCCGTACTCGACAGAAAAGCCGGCATATCTCTAATAAACCACGATGTCTATGTAAATATAGTAGGCGGTCTTCGTCCTGAGGATACTTCGATAGACCTTGCTGTGGCAATGGCTGTCTACTCGGCATATAAGCGCACACCTATTGATCCGAAGACACTCAGTCTCGGAGAAATCGGGCTTACGGGCGAACTCCGTACCGTCAAAAATGCCGATAAAATCATAAAAGAAGCTGCACGTATGGGATTTACCCGTGTAATAATGCCAAAGCGCAATGCCGATAAACTAGGCGGCAAAGAAAATGATATTCCGCGCGGTATCAAAATAATCGGCGTAAACAGCCTGTATGAAGCAATCTCTCAGATCTGATAGATCTAATATGATAAATACATATACTGAATACAAAAAATATATCTGTATAAATGCTGATTATAGAAAGCTTGTTTTATAGTTTTCCAAATGTATACGAACATACACTTAATTCTTATAAAATATCTTTTTCATTTAAAAATCTAAGGTCTTTTTTACTAAATAGGCGTAAAAAAAGATAAACATACTCAAAAAGACCGAAATGGTAAATACCTTTTCGGTCTTTCTGCTTCTGTGTTATTGTTTCTGCACCATCGCAATATGCTTGTTTTTATGCTTCTCCCTCTTCCTTATGTGCTGCGATGATCTTTTCCGCAAGCTGCATAGGCACTTCTTCGTATCTTTCAAATGCCATAGTAAAGCTTCCTCTTGCCTGTGTCATAGAGCGGAGTACAATCGCATAATCGAAAAGCTCTGCCTGAGGTGCTTCCGCCATCAGCTTCTGTCCGCCTCCGAGCTGCGGCTCCATACCAAGGATCTTGCCGCGGCGTTTATTCATATCGCCCATTACATCGCCCATATATTCATCCGGTACGAGTATTTCAAGATGCATTACCGGTTCGAGCAGACAAGGTTTTGCCTCTACAATACCCTTCTTGAATGCGAGCGAAGCTGCAATTTTAAATGCCATTTCATTAGAGTCTACATCGTGATATGATCCGTCATAAAGCACTGCTTTTACATTTACTACCTTACATCCTGCAAGAGGTCCTTTGTTCATACATTCAAGCAGTCCCTTTTCAACAGCAGGAACATAGTTCTTAGGAATCGAGCCTCCGAACAGTTCTTCGGAAAATTCGAATTCCTGCTGTGAAGGCGAAAATCTGATATGAATGTCTCCATACTGCCCTGCGCCTCCCGACTGTTTCTTATGCTTGCCCTGTACATCGGACGAGCCTTTTATAGTCTCTCTGTAAGCTATCTTCTGCGGTACCGTCTGCACTTCAACTCCAAACTTGTCCTTTAGTTTTGCCATAATAATTCCCAGCTGAATTTCTCCCTGGCCTCCGAGAAGCGTCTGCTTTGTCTCCGCGTTTCTCTCAAGCTTGAATGACGGATCTTCTTCCATAAGTTTGTTGATACCCGTACCAACTTTTTCATCATCACCTTTTGTCTTAGGCTCTACCGCGAGATAGAGCGAAGGCGACGGAAAATCCACCTTAGGAAGCTCTGCTGCCGTTGCTTTATCCGAAAGAGTATCTCCGGTCTGTGCAAACTGAAGCTTTGCGACAGCTACTATATCACCCGCTTCGACCGACGGGCAGTCACCCTGATTTTTTCCTCTCATAAAGAACATCGATGCAATTTTTTCCGACTTTTCGGCTCTGGAATTATATAGCTCCATACCGTTTGTAAGCTTGCCGGAAATAATCTTAACCAAACTTATCTTGCCGAGGAACGGGTCTGCAATTGTCTTAAATACGTATCCAACAGGCTTGCCGCTCGGATCGCATGCAATCTCCTTATCGTCAACAGTTTTATAAGGCACGTGGCTGCCTGCTTTAGGCAGGTATTTAACAGCCGCATCGAGCACTTCATTTATACCTTCATTTTTCATTGAACAGCAAGTAAGTATAGGTACTATCGAGCCTTCGGCTATACCGTTTAAAAGTCCCTTAGAAAATTCTTCGTCCGTAAATTCTTCACCGCCGAAATATTTTTCCATAAGGTCTTCATCGGTCTCCGCAATCGCTTCGTTTAAAGCGTCTCTGTCATCAAGAGTAACAACCGATGTGCCGAATTTATCTTTAAGCTCAGCTATTGTCTGATCCACATTCACATTTTCCTTGTCAGTCTTGGTTATTACAAACATCTTAGGCATATTGTACTGCTTGCACGAATTCCAAGCTTTTTCCGTACCTACCTGAATGCCGGACGACGCGTCCACAAGTATCATTGCCGCGTCTACCGCTTTCATAGCCGAATCAACTTCACCTATAAAATCGAAAAATCCCGGTGTGTCAAGGAAATTGATCTTTGTTTTATTATATTCAACGGGAACAATCGAAAGCGAAATCGAATATCCCTTTTCAATCTCCATTTTATCATAGTCCGATACGGTATTTCCGTCTTCGACCTTTCCGAGTCTGTTTATAACGCCTGTTGCGAGGAGTGCCGCCTCAAGAAATGTTGTTTTTCCACAGCCGCCATGACCGAGAAGTGCGACATTTCTTATAGTATCACCTGTATAGCCTTTCATATCCAAGACCTCCCATAAATAATTTATACGCTGAAGTGCGGTCTTTGCCGTATTGTTAATATTGCGTATTTTCTATATTATATCACTATTCTGAAAACTTGTAAACTATATAAACAGCTTGACCGCTTTATTATTATGCGAAAAGCAGAAAACTCCGGACAAACTGTATTGTTCCGGAGTTTTTATATGTATCTACGCACGCGGATGCGCCTTATCGTAAACATCTTTTATTCTATTTTTGGTAACGGACAAATATATCTGCGTCGCCGAAATATCTTCATGACCGAGAAGCTCCTGCAGCGATTTTAAATCAGCACCGTTCTGCACCATATGTACAGCAAAAGAATTTCTGAGAGTCTGCGGTGTTATCTTATTCTCAATATCGGCTTTTTTCGCATAATCCTTTATAATTTTCCAGAGTCCCTGTCTCGTAAGCTTTTCTCCAT
>JAAWDW010000158.1 GCA_022793975.1 Bacillota bacterium | reverse complement strand
GACGGAAGTATGAGACAGTCACGCCTTGCTGTTCGAGAAGCTTTATGCCTTGTCGCAGGTAGGCGCCGGCTTTTTTCAGTCCCATATAAAAGAATTTTTTATGGTCGAGCGAATGGTATTCAATCCTATGGCCGTCATTTTTCATACGCTGTATTATTTCGGGATGCTGCGCCGCTTTTTCGGCAACGACAAAAAACACAGCGGATACATCCTTTTCTGCAAGCAGGTCGAGAAGCTGGCTTGTATAGCGGCTGTCGGGTCCGTCATCGAACGAGAGGAGTATTTCGCGGGTATTGAATTTACGCTTTACTTTTCTTTTGTTTATTTCCTTATATATAAATCCGAATATGCTAAACACAGTCTTGCCTCACTTTCTGCTTTGCTTCAAATGCCGCCAGGTAATGCGCCAGTGCCTGTGGTGCAAAGCTTCCTTTCATACTTTTCATATTGTGTCTGATGCGGCACTGTTTTTCGTTATCGCGGAGAGAATCGGAAATGACACCAATGCCGTCTTCAAATGAGGTATCGAGCAGCACTCCCAATTCATGATTTCTGACAAATTCGCTGTTTGCCGTTTCCTGCTGAAGTGAAGGTTTGGCAAGGATAAGCGGTGTTAGTGCGTTTACGGCTTCAAAGGTTGTAATGCCGCCGGGTTTTGTCAGAAGCCAGTCCGCATTTTTTATATATTCATCGATGTTTTCCGTAAAAGGCAGAAATTCAATATTATCATATTTGTCTGCAAAACTGTGAAGAAGCTCTTTGTTTTTGCCGGTTATAACAGTAGTACGCAGCCCGTCTATATCTGCGAGTCTGTCGTAAAAATGTTTGTCCGTGGGTAACAGACCAAGACCGCCGCCCATAACGAGCAGGCGTTTTTCACCGGCTGCACAGGTGCTGACGGACTCATCCTCATTAAGATTTGAAATGCAGTCCGAACAAGTATCTTTCTCATAAAAACCGCTGCGTACGGGTATACCCGTAATTGCAATTTTCTCTGCATCAATACCGATTTTTATGAGATCACGCTTTGTTTCCTCGGATGCGGCAAGGTAGAGATCTACATTTTTATTGACCCATTTTCCATGTATGCCTATGTCGGTGATGCATGTTATAAACGGTATATCCGGTCTGTATTTCGCAATATACTGTCCGATGTATTTATTGCATCCAGAATATGCAGAGATTATTACATCGGCATCCGCGCGTTCCGCAGCTTTTTTTACAGCGAGGACAAAAGCGGAAGGTGTGTCTTTGTGTCCGCGTCTGCAGGGCTTGTCTATTTCCGTGCAGAGCTTATAGATATGGTTGTAAATAGTGCTTCCACGGGCTATGAGTGAGCTGTATGCCGTGTACATAAGTTGTGACTTTTTACCGAGAATTACGTCCATAAAATCATATATAATAATATTGTCACCCGGTCTTTTAAGGCAGAGCTGCTCTTTTATAGCTTCAGCGGCATAGTAGTGTCCCATGCCGAATTTACTGGTCATAATTAAAATATTCATTCCCATCCCCCTGTTTTATGTGGTACATAGTTGTCTTTTAAATTACATAAATAGTGTAACTTCTAAATCTTTCGTATAAATATAAAAAGTATTAAGAAATACTTAAGTGATTATAAACTTTTGTTAATCTTTAAGATTGAGGACATTTGTCGTAGAGTAAACGGTATGCAGAAAGATTGACTTTCCTGCGGAAAGGGTATACTATTAGTACGAGAAAACGGAGAATGTATCATAATATGACAGATTGCAGTATTACGGATAATCAAATAAACGACATAGATTCCAGGCTCGATAAGCTGGCGCGCAGCGTGCTCCGCCTTTCCGGAAACACACTTCTTGTCAATCTGCGCTTTATGGATGCGGCGCTTAATCAGCTTAAGCCGGTCGCACAGAAAGGGAGTCTTTCAACTGACGGCGAGCATCTTTTTTATGATGCTCGTTTTGTGCTGCGCAGGTATATGGCAGAAAAAGAATTGCCGGTAAGGGATTATCTGCATACGGTACTGCATTGTGTTCTTCACCATAATTTTGAAGCAACGCCTATGGAATCGCGATATTGGGATCTTGCTTGTGATATGGCTGTAGAAAATATCGTAAATGAATTGAATTTGAAGGCAGCGGCTGTTGTCAGACAAACCGCACAAAAGGAAGAACTTGCAATTATGAAAAGCAAGGTGCGGCAGTTGACTGCAGAGAAGATTTATCATTATTTGCGTAGAGAAAACCTACCGCCGGAGGAAATAGAACGGCTTTCGGAATTATTCATTGCTGATGATCACGGGCTGTGGTACGATGCGGAAGACTTGCAAAGCGAAAGCAAGGAAGACATGGAACCTGATAAACCGGAGAGGCAGGAAAACCCTGAGAGTCCCGAAAATCCGGAAAAAAAGCCGGATGAACAGGGAAACACGCAGGTAGATGAAAAACAGAATCAGCAGGAGAAGCAGTCGCACAGTCAGCAAAGCAATCCGCAGCCTGAGAACGATGCGCAGCGCGAATCGACAGAGTCTGTCTGGAAAGAAATTGCCGAGCATATGCAGGTCGATATGGAGACATTTTCCAAAGCGAGAGGTGACACAAGCGGGGATTTGGTGCAGAATCTTCGCGCAGTCAATCGCAGGAAGTATGATTATACAGCATTTTTGCAGAAATTTGCCGTTATGGGCGAAACAATGAAAATTAATGATGACGAATTTGATTATATTTTTTATACGTACGGACTTGAACTATATGAAAAAATGCCGCTTATTGAGCCTCTGGAGTATAAAGAAGAAAAACGTATTCGTGAATTTGTTATCGCGATTGATACTTCCGGTTCTGTGCAGGGGGAACTGGTGCAGAAGTTTATCGAGAAAACTTACAATATTCTCAAACAGGCGGAGAGCTTTTTCAAGAAAATCAACCTGCATATTATTCAGTGCGATGCCGAAATTCAGGAAGACGTAAAAATTACGAGTCAGGAAGAATTCGATGAATATATAAAAAATTTAAAGCTGCGTGGGTTTTGCGGTACAGATTTCCGCCCTGTATTTTCGTATGTGGAGAGACTGCGCAAGAAAAAAGAGTTTACTGATTTGAAAGGTCTGATTTATTTTACGGATGGTGACGGCACTTTCCCGAAGCAGATGCCGGATTACCGGACTGCGTTTGTTTTTCTGGAGAGCGAACATGAACTGCCGGAGGTACCGCCATGGGCGATTCGTCTGGTACTTCGGGCAAATGAAATTTAGAGAGAATTACGAAGAAATACGACTGTAAATAAAGAAAGGATTGTGTAATGAATATTAAAGAAGCGAAACAGCAGATAAAGAACGCGATGACTGCGTACTTTACCAAAGATGAGCTTGGTGAGTACGTCATTCCGATTGAGAAGCAGCGTCCGGTGTTTTTGATGGGACCGCCGGGAATCGGCAAGACTGCGATTATGGAGCAGGTGGCGAGTGAACTCGGTGTAGGGCTGGTGTCCTATTCTATGACACACCATACGAGGCAGAGCGCTCTCGGACTTCCTTTCATTACACATAAAAAGTACGGTGATACG
>JAAWDW010000157.1 GCA_022793975.1 Bacillota bacterium | reverse complement strand
CGGCCGCACTGAATGCTGCTTCCACACTTTCAAGCGCAACCGTCCCCGGAATTACTGAAAGTCCCGCATCTTCCATTTTCTTTTTTATTATTGATTTATCACTGAGTTCATCCATCATTTCTGCGGTAGGTCCGATAAAAACTATGCCATTTTTCCTGCAAAGTGCAGCAAAATGTGCATTTTCCGAGAGAAAACCATATCCGGGATGAATCGCCTGTGCCCCCGATATCATAGCAGCACTTATTATACGGTCCTCCTGAAGGTAGCTTTCTTTTGATTCGGATGTTCCTATACAATAACTTTCATCAGCCAGCGCAACATGAAGTGCCTGTCTGTCCGCTTCGGAATACACTGCAACCGTATTTATTCCCATTTCCTTGCATGCACGGATAATCCTTACGGCTATTTCCCCGCGGTTAGCAATCAAAATTTTTGAAAACATAATCTACTTCCCCATAACGGCAAATGAAAATTCCGCTGTAACACATACCCTGCCGGCAACCGTACCGGTTCCTTCTGCAAAATAAAATGGCGGTTTTGCACGTTTTATAATACATCTTGTTTCAAATACATCACCCGGTTTTACAGGATACTTAAAACGCACATTATTAAGCCCCGTATACATAGGAAGCTTTTCCTCTGTCATATCATTCGCAAGAAGTATGCATGCAGACTGTGCCAGCATTTCACAGAGAATAACGCCGGGCACCACCGGATTTCCCGGGAAATGTCCGTTTAAAAAGAACTCATCTCCTCGCACACGGTACTTGCCGACAGCATAATCGCCGTCTCTTTCCACCTCGTCTATCAAAAGCATATCATCCCTATGCGGAAGTATGCTCATTATTTCTGTTCTGTTCATATAACTATAACCTCTTTATTTTGAACAAATCACAGCCAAAATCAACTACCTGACCGTTTGTCACGCATATCTCCGATACAACTCCGTCTTCTTCAGCTGTGATCTCATTCATAAGTTTCATAGCTTCTATGATGCAAAGCGTATCTCCTTTTTTTACTCTTGCACCCACACTTACAAAATGCTCTGCATTTTCAGTAGGAGCAGCGTAAAATACTCCTACCATAGGCGATGTAACAGTTATAATGTCTGCGTCGAGTACAGAAGATGCACCTGTCTCATTACTTACGGCTGCTGCCGCCGGGGCCTGCATAACAGGTACGGTTACCGCAGCTGCTGTTTCCCTTTCCAGACGGATTTTACTACCGTCTTCAGTAATTTCAAGTGCACTGAGCCCAAGCTCATTCATAAGCTCCGCATATTTTCTTATATTCTCTTCTTTCATACCTATACCCTCCTGAACGCAAGACATGCGTTATGTCCTCCGAATCCGAGTGAGTTTGAGAGTGCAATACTTATATCGTGTTTTTCAGCCTTATTAGGCACATAATAAAGGTCGCATTCCGGATCAGGTTCCTTAAGATTTATGGTCGGAGGCAGAATACCTTCCTCCAGTGCCTTGATACACGCGATAGCTTCGGCAGCCCCTGCAGCTCCAAGCATATGGCCGGTCATCGACTTTGTTGAACTTACAAATGCCTTTTTCGCCTGCTCCTCTCCCAGCGCCTTTTTAACAGCCAACGTTTCCAGTGAATCATTCATAGGTGTACCTGTTCCGTGTGCGTTTACATATACCGTTTCTTTTCCGTCATATGCAGCTTCCGCAAGCGCTTCTTTCATAGCACGAGCACCGCCATCAGCCTCCGGATGAGGTGCTGTAATGTGATACGCGTCACATGTCGAACCGTATCCGCATACTTCAGCATAAATCTTAGCTCCACGGCTCTTAGCATGCTCGTATTCTTCAAGAATGAGAGCTGCAGCCCCTTCTCCTATTACAAACCCGCCTCTTCTCTTATCAAAAGGAAGCGATGCCGCATCAGGATCTTCCGACGTTGAAAGCGCCTGCATATTTACAAATCCGGCAACACCGGATGCCGCAATAGAAGCTTCCGCACCACCTGTAATCATAGCATCCGCATAACCGTGCCGTATAGCGCGCATAGCTTCTCCTATCGAATTTGATCCGGACGCACATGCCGTAACAGCGGGCATTGCCGCTCCTCTGCAATCAAATCTTATGGCTATCATTCCTGCTGCCATATTAGGTATCATCATAGGAATAAACAAAGGCGATACACGTCTTGGCCCTTTTTCGAAAAGTTTTTGCAATTCTGTTTCTATAGTTTTTATACCACCTATGCCGCTTCCGAAATAAACTCCGATACGTTCAGGCGGCAGAGTTCCTATAATACCGCTTTCGGCTACTGCCTGCGATGCCGCCGCCACTGCAAGCTGCGCACAGCGGTCGCTTCTCAGTGTCTCGGATTTTTCCATATAGCTGCGCGGATCAAAATCTTTTACCTCCGCCGCAAGTTTAGCCTTAAATTCAGTTGTATCAAACTGCGTAATCGGGCCTATGCCGCACACTCCGTCTTTAAGACTTTTCCAATATTCATCTATATTGTTGCCGATAGGAGTTACCGCGCCCATACCGGTAACAACAACTCTGCGAATTTTGTTTTCCATATAAATAATTCTCCCCACTTCTACATTGCTATACCGCCGTCAACACGAATAACTTCACCCGTGATATAATCGGCGCAGGCAAGAAATGCTACCGCTTCCGCCACTTCCTGCGGTTTTCCCATTCTTCCGAGCGGAATCATCTTCATAAGCTGCTCCGCGCTTTCCCCGAGGTCTTTTGTCATATCAGTATTGATAAAACCGGGAGCGACTGCATTACATCTGATGCCTCGCGGTGCAAGTTCTTTGGCAACCGACTTTGTAAGACCGACAATACCTGCTTTGGATGCAGAATAATTTGTCTGTCCGGCGTTTCCCATAAGACCCGAAACAGATGATATATTGATAATGCTTCCCTCACGGTTCCTGATAAAAAAACCTGAGCAGTGTCTTATCATATTAAATGTTCCCTTAAGGTTTGTATCGAGAACATCATCAAAATCTTTTTCACTCATCATTGTAACAAGTGTATCGCGGGTTATACCCGCACTGTTCACAAGGATATTAACTGTACCGAAATCCGATTTTATCTGTCCCACGGTAGTCTTTACCTCGTCAAAATCCGCTACATTACAGCGGTATACGCGAGCCTTTACCGAATATTCATCCTCGCATCTGCCCGCAACCTTGTTTGCTGCTTCTTCATTTCCTGCATATATTATGGCAATATCAGCACCCAGAGAAGCAAGCTTATATGCGACTTCCGCACCTATTCCGCGGGAGCCGCCCGTGATAACTGCTACTTTTTCCTTTAGCATGACTTCACCTCATCAAACGGGAATTCCGATTTTTCAAGATCAGACGCCGTATAAACGCGTACATCTTTATCTATCTTGGAAATAAGTCCGCAGAGAGTATTTCCCGGACCGATTTCAATAAACGTATCGGCTCCCTCATTTATCATATTAAGTATGAGCTTTTCCCAAAGAACGGGAGAACATATTTGTTTTGAAAGCATTTCCGGCTCATCTCCGCTGTACGGAAACGCCGTAACATTGGAATAAAGCGGAATTTCAGGTATTGCAAATGATACCTTTTCAAGCTCATTTTTAAACGCTACTGCCGCTTCGTCCATAAATGGCGAATGGAATCCACCGCTTACTTTTAGCGGAAGTGCACGTCCCCCTGCATCTTTTACAGCAGATGCAAACTCCGGCATCATTTCTTCACTTCCTGCAACTGTTACCTGTCCCGGACAGTTGAAATTAACCGGATATATGTTTTCAAACTGTGAGGCAATCCTCCTCACTTCATCATTTTCAAGACGAACGACAGCCGCCATCTTTGCAGGATGCTTTTCCGCTGCATCATGCATCAGCTCACCTCTCCTGCATACAAGTGAAAATCCCGTTTCAATGTCCACAATACCGGAAAACGCAAGCGCCGCAACTTCGCCAAGCGAAAATCCTGCTGTCATATCCGCTTTTATACCGTTTGCAATAAGCACTGCCGCTGCCGCCGCTTCATATGCAAAAAGGCAGGGTTGCGTATTTTTCGTTTCTTTCAGTTCAGCCTCGCTTCCGGAAAAACATTGCTCCGTTGTTCCTTGTCTTATGCTGTCGCATATATCAAATATACGCGCTGCCTCAGGATATTTTTCGTAGAGTTTTTTTCCCATTCCGGAATACTGATCACCCTGTCCGGAAAAAACAAACGCTATTTTACCCATTTTGCTGCCCCTTTCAGCACTTCCTCCGCCTCTTCCGCAACTTCGCGTACTATATCGGCAGCCGGCTGTACTTTTTCTACCATAGCCGCAATCTGCCCCGAAAGGAAGCAGCCTTTTTCAGTATCACCATTCTGCACGGCAAGACGAAGCGCACCCGTTCCGAGAGCTTCGAGTTCCTCATCCGCGAGACCTCCATACTCTTCTTTCATATAATTACGGGCAAACGCAGTACGCAGACTCCTTACAGGATGCCCGAGCCTCTTGCCCGTAACCATTGTCGCCAGATCTCCCGCTTTTATTATCTTTTCCTTATATGTCGGATGTATATTGCATTCTTCGGCAGAAAGGAAGCGCGTTCCCATCTGCACACCGCAGGCACCGAGCATATACGCAGCCGCAGCTCCTCGTCCGTCGGCAATGCCTCCTGCCGCAATAACAGGAATGTCAACAGCATCGCATACAAGCGGCACGAGCACCATTGTCGTCAGCTCACCCACATGTCCTCCGCTTTCGCCGCCTTCCGCAATTACCGCCGAAGCTCCTATTCTCTGCATCAGCTTTGCCATAGAAGCGGAAGCTACAACAGGTATTACACTGCAGCCGGCATCCTGCCACATCTTCATATACTTTGAAGGATTGCCGGCTCCCGTGGTTACTACTGCAACCTTTTCATCCGCTATCATCTCCGCTACTTCATCGGCAAACGGACTTAGAAGCATAACATTTACACCAAAAGGCTTATCCGTAAGTGACTTCGCCTTGTGTATTTCTCCTCTCACAAAATCTGCGGGAGCATTTCCCGCACCGATTATGCCGAGTCCGCCGCCTTCTGATACAGCTGCCGCAAGTTTACCGTCGGCAACCCAGGCCATACCGCCCTGAAAAACAGGATAGCGGATACCGAGCATTTCACATAAACGAGAATTCAGCACGACCTATTCCCTTCCTTCGATTACATTGATAAGATCCTGTACAGTTTCAACTTTCTGGTTGAGTTCAACTTCCTTGCCGAGTCTGTCTTCAAGCTCCATAAGCACTTCAACAGTATCAAGAGAGTCTATACCGAGATCGCTAAATTTGCTTTCAGGTTTAATATCGGCAACATCACAATCCGTACGCTCAGCAATAAGTTCTGCAATAGTATCAAATAACATAATAAAATCCTCCGTAAATTCAATAATTTTATGGTCTTTACGACCTTATTTACACTATTTTATCCCATAAAAGTTCCAATAGCGTTCCTTTTGCGTTCCTTTTGCGTTCCTCATTAGAAAATTTTTTCAAAATAACACAAAAAATAAACCTTATTTACATAGTAAACAAGGTTTATTCTGTCCAAATTTTGTATTTTAATAATTTTCTTTGTCAAATATCTGTCCGCTCATTATAAGAAGTTCACCAAGAGTAGTTTCGGCCCAGCTGTAATTGAGAAGATATGAACCGTTAAATGTACGTGCATTTCCGTCACTGTCTGCAAGATAATCGTAAAAATCGCATCTTACCGATTCCGGCACTATACGTCTCTTGCCGTCCACTGTCTCTATAATATTTTCTATACCACACTCTTCAAGAAAGTTTTTAAGTCTGAGAGCTACTTTTCTGTACCGTGAAAGAGTCGTTTTGTTTGCCGGCTCATCTTCCCACAAAAAATTTATAGCTTCACTTGACGAAACAAATCCTCCACGCCTGTCAACGAGAAGTGCCAACAGCTCTTTTGACTTTTTATTTCTGAACGCTATCGGCTTACCGTCCACAAACACATCAAAATATCCGAAAGTACGTATATATACAGGAGAAGAAGATATATCCCCTGTTACACCGGCTTCTCCTTCTGACTTATTATACATCTGGAGAGCGCTTCTGCGTTTTTCTCCTCTGCCTGCAGCATTTTGCAGCATAATATAAAATGCCGGACCGTTCTCATCAAAATATATAGTGCTTACCGCTCTTATACGCCTTTTATCTCCACTCTCAACATCTGTATAATCGAATTCCGCCTCTCCCTCTCGCATGAGCTGCTGAAAATCCTCATATGAAAAGCTGCTTCTTGATATAAAGTCACTTACCGTTAGACCTTCACTCATCATAAATATCCATTCTTCCGTATTAAAGCCGAAAAAATCACATATATTATCGCTTATGTAGAGAGGAGTAACTATTTCGTTCTCCATTTTAAATGCCAGCATTCCGTCCGTAAAATGCTTGACAATTTCTCTCATATTATTATTTAAATCACGCAGGCTGGTATTTTCCCTTTTCAGTCTGTCGGCTTCCCGTCTCTCCGTTACATCACAGCAACAGAAAAGAAATGTATTCTTCTTCATCGCAAGAAATACGCCGAGATATATTTTGGTTTCGCCTTCTATTTGAGCCGCAAATTCAATCTGAATAGGACCGGATTCTTCTGCTGTATTTCCACTGATACCAAAAAATCTGTCAAACGCCGTCTTTACAGTTTCTCTGTCTTCTTCAAACACGATTTTTTCTATCCATTCAAAAACAGCATCCGCTGCAGCAATACATCTTTTTTCTCCAGAAAGTATGTTAAAAGACCGTCCGTGAACGCGATTCACGGTTCCTTTTGTCAGATCGAATTCAAATATCTCATCATAAATCTGCGCAAGCGCCGTCAGATAATTGTACGCCCTTTCGCGTATTTCATCTATATTGTCCGTATTCTTGCTTGCTATATATCCGCCAGTTTTCATCAATACCTTCTCATCTCTTAAAAATTCCTGTAAATCGCCCCAAACAGCATATAAATAATATGCTTATTTTATTATATCAGAATTGGTATAATAAAGCAAACAGCAAAACGCCCAGCACTATAAGGTGAATGGTGATAAAGTAATGATACTTTCATAAGCCTTGCCTTGATTTCTTCTGCATATACATAATTAACAAGGCCGTTATATATTGCGAAAAACAGAATGTATGCGTTGTAATGTGCTATCAGTTTTTGCATAGCTGCATAGTCGCCGGCGTTTGCTTTTTAAATTGTTTCAAAGTCGGACGGGATATATTTATTCATCTTGACCGCTATCCATAATCTCACGTAGCTTTTCTAACGCTTGTACGTGAATGTCGCTGATATTCTGATGTTGTTTCCCACGCATTTTTGAAATTTCCGTAAGATTGAAATTTGCGAAGTAATACATCAGAATTACATCTCACCTTTTCTTTGGTAACTACGATAATGCTTTTCCCAATTCGTAGTTATTAACAGAAAACTTATATCCAAAGACTTCAAAGTGATATTGTAAAATCGGGTATGTATCACATTCGCCACACTTTGAAAAACAGTCGTTCAGAATTTCCTCAAAAAAAACATTGCGCGCCGCATATTTGCCTCTTTCAAGGTAAAGGTTAATTGCCTGATACCGAATTGTCTTTTTGCAATAGTAATCAAAACAATGTCTGATATACTCCTTTTATTTGTCTGTATATTTCATTGTCATTCCTCCAAAATTGATATTGTTTTCAAAATCAATTCTGAATAGTGGGGAACGACAGCATAGCAGTTGCCCCGTGAAGTGTTACACCACAGTTCTGTGTTTCTGTCCCCGATAAATTCCAATTACGGCAAGAACGGCGAAAATCCCCAAAACAAAGACTGCCATAATCGGATAACTGACAATCATACCAAACACATTGAAAACTTTATATCCACCGAACACTTCTTTTATCAAAGTAACATTTGCCAGACCAAAGTCAATAACAGGCTGTATTCTTTGAATTACACTATCACCCATTGCCGCTAAACCCACATTTATAAATAAAATTGCAAGACTTATACCGACAGCGCTTATTTGACTTTTCATACGAGATGAAATAAAGCTGATAATAAGGCTGTAAACTGCGCCGGTAAAAATCAGCCATAGCGCCGAAACTACCGCAAACTGCCAAACTTTAAATCCAAACATTGACCGTGCGTATTCGGGTATTGACTGAATTACAGCGTCCCACCCGTGCAGACTTGCGTGAGGAAAAAAGCCGAAAACAAAAGTGGCGATTAAATACACCATAACTATGACGGTAGAAGTAATCAATACGCTCAGCAGCTTCGCAGTAACAATTTTTCGTCTGCCATGACGAGAGCTTAAAACCAAATGATCCATACCGCTTGACCGTTCTACCGCAAAAACCGGAGCAATGATAAACGCAAGCGGTATCAATAACAGGAACTGCATCATATGCTCTCCCCAATTTGTGAAAAGATTTTCCCATAACAGAATGTTTGCAAATTCCGGCTCGCCGAGCGCAGTCAGCTTTTGCAGGGAATAGCATAATTTTTTGTATTCAAATGTATTTTGCTTTCCTTGCTTTTCAAGCCCGCTTATTTTCGACTGCAAAGTGTTTATGCCGTACACTTCTTCGTTGCTTTCGGGCGGTGTTCCGTTTCGGTATTCATCTGTTCTTTCGCAAAATTCCTTGTATTTTACGGCAAGGATTATTTCGGGACTATCTTTTATGCTCCTTGCAATCATTCTCGAATCTGTTCCGTAACGCTCGCTTATTTCATCATACACTGCTTTTGCTTTTTCCGCTTTTTCCGCATCGAGCGCGCCCTCATAATCGGCGGAAAGCATTTCATAATCTTTATAAGTGTCATTACTTCCGATCAAAAACAAAGATGTAAAAAATCCTATTACGCTGTAAAGCGCAAATAATACAAGCAGTAAAATAATCGTTTTTCTATTCAGCAGCAGCTTTCGCAGTTCAAATATAAATAATGACATAGAGCTACCTCCCTGCCTTTTCCGGCAAATAATTAAAAATATATAAATACACATCCTCAAGCGTCGGCGAAGTCTGCACAGCATCGGCAAACGGTTTTTCCCTGTCTATTACGCGGACTTGCATAACGCCGTCTTTGGCTATAACATTACTTATAACAGCATTATTTTGATATTCCACAAGCTTTTCGGTAGACATTTTCACAAGCCATACGCAATTTTCTGCCATTTTGATATATTTATTGCTTGTATTTATATATCTGATAACACCGTATTCCATCATCATTATTTTAGAAGCGATGTGCTCGACATCGGACACAATGTGAGTTGACAAAAGCACCAATCTGTCATTTGAATACGCGGATATAATATTTCTGAATTTTACGCGTTCCAGCGGGTCAAGTCCCGCTGTCGGTTCGTCCAAAATCAAAATTTCGGGATTATCAAGAAGCGCCTGTGCAATACCGAGTCTGCGCTGCATTCCTCCCGAATATGCGCGGCACTGCCGTTTCAAGTCATTCTGCAGTCCGACATTGTATGCAAGCTCCTCAATTTGCTTTTTCGTATATGATTTTTCCATACCTTTGAGCGCGGCGGAATATTCAAGATAATCTCTGCCTGTAAAATTACTGTAAAAGCTTATCTCCTGCGGCAAATATCCGACTTTTGCCCTGTATTTATCACCGACACTGCGAATATCCTGTCCATCATATAAAATCCGCCCGGTGGTAGGCCTTAGAACATCAGCCATCATTTTAATCATTGTCGTTTTACCCGCGCCGTTCGGTCCGAGCAAACCATATACACCCGTACCCATTGTAACGGAAATGCCTTTTAAGACTTTTTTATCCTTATAATTTTTTGATACTCGTTCAAATTTCAGCTCCATATATACCCGCCTCCTATCTTTGTGGCGCGCCACCTCCGCGAACATTTTTTGCAATTTTTACCGTTGAAAAATCCGCTTTATTGAATTTCATTACACATATCGCAAAGAAAAATGCGCCGATTAGAACCGTAATCAAAAGTCCCATAACGGGCGTTATCGTGAATGAGCCGATTTGAAACGCTATACCCTCGTTTACAAGCTCCGCTGTTGTCATTTTATTTGCGCTGAGTACGATGTAACGAAAAATCGAAGTTGTGTATGTCAGCGGATTGATATATACAATCGGTAATAAAAACGCCGGTATTATCGTTGTCGGGATATACGCGCCTGAAACGAAAGTAAGCGGCATCATAATCATTGAACTTATCGTCTGGAACGCAGGCGAGTTGCGAGACACCGTTGCCAAAAACAGACCAATCGCACTGAATGTCATAGCGGAAACAAACATAACCGCAAGCATTAAAATTACCTGCAAAACATCTATTCTAAGTCCTATCACAATGCCGACAATCGCTGTAACCGCACCTTGAAGCGCAGCGACAACCGCACCGGATAAAATATTTCCTATGGAAATTTGACTTCTCAAAATCGGCGCAACTATAACCTCTTTCATATAACCGCTTGAAATATCGGCTAAAATATCCGAAGAATTATTTACACTCGTTTGAAAAACGCTCATAATAATCACTCCTGAAATCAAATAATTCATCGGCGCGTTGACGCTGCTCATAGAAGACTTCATCAAAAATGAAAACATCACGAGCATAAACATTGACATAAACAGGCTGCCGAAAACTCTGCCTTTGCTCCTCACATAATTCAATAAATTTCTTTGTATTATTGCTGTAATCGGGTTCATTATTCTCTGATCTCCTTTCCTGTAATCGCAAGGAACACATCATTCAGCGTTCCTTTTTTTACCTCAAAATCAATGATTTTCTCTTTGCACTCCGATAAAATTTCCAATGCTTCAGACGGCTGTTTTGTCTGAAAAACGATTGCGTTTTCGTTTGTATTATACGGTATGTTTCTGTTTATCAATGCGCTTTGCAGCATTTCCGACTCAGAACAAACCGCTTTTATTTCAATACTTGTGTATTGTTTTTTCAGATTTTCAGGCGTATCGTGCGCGATGATTTTACCGTGATCCATGACAACGATTTTTGAGCAGACCTCCGCTTCGTCCATATAGTGCGTTGTCAAAAAAATTGTAATATTTTTCTGCTTTTGCAGTTTTTGAATATACTCCCAGACATTCGCGCGCGTTTGCGGGTCAAGTCCTGTTGTCGGCTCGTCTAAAAACAGCACTTTCGGATAATGCACAAGACCGCGCGCAATTTCAACGCGGCGTTTCATTCCGCCCGACAGACTGCCGACAATCGCCCTTTTCCAATCTGACAATTCCACTAAATCAAGTGCGAAATTGATACGCTTTGCCACCTCGCTTCTGGGTACTTTGTAAAACGCACAGTGATATTTTAAGTTTTCCTCCACCGTCATTTTCTCGTCAAGCGTTGAGTCCTGAAACACAATACCGATATCCTTTCTGACTAACGCTTTTTCTTTTGCCGCATCGTGCCCATTGATTTTAATGTCGCCCTCTGTTTTGTCTAAAATTGTACATAATGTACTGATTGTAGTTGTTTTTCCCGCACCGTTCGGTCCGAGAAACGCAAAAATGCTGCCCTCGTCCACAGCAAACGAAATATCGTCCACCGCTGTAAAATCACCGTACCTTTTCGTAAAATGTTCGACCTCAATAATTTTGTTCATATCTATTCTCCCTTCAAAAAAATAAGTCCTATGCGTTTATTCGCATAGGACTTATCTCCATAAAATATGGCGCCTTTTATTTTTATTACTGCCGATGTTATCTCCAAACATCTCCTGTTTCTATCAATTTTTTCTGTATCCGCACATACGCTTCTGCGTCCTCCTCGCCTAATGATTCCAGCATTTTTGCGACTGCTTTAATCATTGCGTCCCTGCGCTCCTCTACTACGGAAGCGCCTGCTTCCGTAAGCTCAACAATTACCTGTCGGCTGTCCTTAGTATCGGGCATTCGGGTAATCAGCTTTTGTTTTTCGAGTGATTTCAGCATTGCCGCAATCCTTGCCGTTGTAAGCATAAGCGCTTTGCTCATATCCTTCGGATATACCTTGTTCCCGTTAGCGGAAATATAGTTCAGTGCAAGAATTTCTCCTCTTGCCATTTGAGACATCGCTCTTTCCATTTTGACCTGCGGCATACTTGCGCGCATATTGACAAGCTGCTTAGCCAATTCATTATAGTCCATATCACGCCTCTTTTCTAATAATATTACTAATTCTATTAGTAATATATCTTAAACTTTTTGCTTTGTCAAGCGTTTTTTCAATTATGATGTAATTTTTTATCTTGACAAAAATTATATCCTTTTCGTAGTAGTAACAGAAAGAAATTTTATAAAAACAATTGTAATTTTTATCTTTCATTTGTTATTTAGATGAAAGAAAAAATTACGCAACAAAAACACAAATTTCATCTGGATAATGTGTAGAGGAACGCATAAATTTTCATCAAAAAGGGTTTGGGAATACCAAACAATCAAAATCAATTTTGTGCAAGTGCGATTGCACTTGCTGTGCTTGCTCCTCTATAAAATTTAGTTTTTACGGAAAAGGACGGGATAAGATTGGATAAGAAAAATCAAGCAGATAGCTGTGTTTCAATTTACTAAATCGGCGGCACAATTTACGAAGTTGAAACATCATTTTCAGGTACGGAAACATTAAATAATAAGATTATTCCGGTTAATGCTATCTGAGAAAATAAAGTCAAAGAGGGCTGACAATTCAAAAAAAGCGCGTTACAATGATAATACACACTCTGTTTTGTCTGGCGACAAAATGAAGAATGTTAAATGAATAAGCCCGACACAATTACTGCTCTCTATTGCAGACTTTCTCAAGAGGACGCGCTCGACGGTGACAGCAACAATATCATAAATCAAAAATCTATTTTAGGTAAATATGCAAGTGATAATAATTATCCCTCACCGAAATTTTATATTGATGACGGTTGGAGCGGGACGAATTTATTCCCGATAAAAAGAAAGTTCCGCAAGAATATTTCTAATCTTGCGGATTTACTTCCTTATTAACCTCTGTCTTACGCGCGCAGGCGTTTTTTATCTTTAGCTTTTAATTTTGTTTATTTACCGAAATACTCGGCTATTTCTTTCATTCTCGATACTTGGTCAGTGCCGAAAGGACATCTTTCGTTGCAGTGTCCGCAGGAAATACAGTCACTTGCTTTGAGCTCAAGATTGCCGTAATGATCTTCCGCGAGCGCATCTCCGGCTTTTGCAAGATCATAATACTTATTTATAAGTGAAACATCTAGTCCGGCGGGACATGGCTGGCAGTGATTGCAGTATACGCATCTTCCCTTTGCATCTGCCGGAGTAAAAGAGCCTATTATCGAATAATCTCTTTCCTCTGAGGAAGCATCGAAAAATCCCAGAACCTCTTTTACATGTTCTTTATTCTGTGCCCCCGCCACTACCGTTTTTACTCCCGGTTTGTCAAGACAGTACTGTATGCACTGATACTTTGTCAGTGCCTTTTTGAAAGGCGATGTATTTGCCTCAAGAAGTGTACCGCCTCCGAATGGCTTCATTACACTTATTCCGACGCCTTCCTTTTCACATCTCTCAT
>JAAWDW010000156.1 GCA_022793975.1 Bacillota bacterium | reverse complement strand
GATAGCATCCTCAATCATCTGCTTCCTGCGCTCAAGATTTTCAAGAAACGGTCTATACATGAATTTCGTGAGCACCGCAAGCAATATAAGGAAATTCGCAACGGCAAATATTATTTCTTTTAAATCAATGCCTAATGCTTCAACCATAAGTTAAAACCCTCCTGATTTTCCGGGTCTGTTCTCAAACAAATATTTACAGTTTGTTTACGAGAAGTATCGCCACGAGAAGTCCGTAAATTGTAAGTGCTTCCATAAACGCAAGCGCAAGTATCATTGTTGTACGGATTTCTCCGGCTACCTCCGGCTGACGCGCCATACCCTCAAGCGCCTTTGATGCTGCAAGGCCCTGCGCTATGGCAGGTGCGACAGTTGAAAGACCTATTGCGATAGCTGCTGCGATTGCAATTGTAGTTGTCATTTTTATAATCTCCTTTCATCTCTGCGGGAAAATCTGCTCTACCCGCAGTCCTTTGACATTTATATATCAATCCGGCGTTTGTCTACAAACTAATTTTCCGTCTGCAGGCGTATATGCCGAAAATCAATATCATTTCTTAATTTACCGCTCTGTTTACAAGTGCTCCGCTGTTTCCACAG
Source organism: Bacillota bacterium (assembly GCA_022793975.1). Taxonomy (GTDB): domain Bacteria; phylum Bacillota; class Clostridia; order Peptostreptococcales; family Anaerovoracaceae; genus QAKD01. The sequence goes on along the minus strand of JAAWDW010000156.1, from coordinate 4,324 downwards.
CTTCGCCTATGTATATAGCGGCGAGCAGTGAGAATACCATTGCCTGCACAAATCCCATCAGTATCGAAAGCGCCTGCATCGGGATAGGAAGCCCCAGCGGTACCATACTGAAAAACGAACTTATTACCGACTCTTCTCCAAAAACATTTCCGTAAAGACGGAGCGTCAGCGAAAGCGGCCTTACAAACTGCTCTATAAGCATAATAGGAAACAGGAATGCAAACGGCTGAAACAGATGCTTAAAAAATTTCGGTCCCCGACACTCTCTAACTCCTATTATTTGTGTGGCAAAAAATACTACTACAGAAAGCCCTATCGGAAAATTTATAGAGCTTGTAGGCGCCGCAAGCCCCGGAATATGTCCCGCCATAGGAAGCAGCCCCGAATAATTGCATAAAAGTACATATATAAAAAGCGTTGCTACCAGCGGAAAATATTTTCTGCACGCCTTTTCACCCATAATTCCTACAAAAAAATTGTATAATTTTTCGACACCAAGTTCAAGTGCACCCTGAAGCTTTGAAGACGGCACAGTCTCTATTCGCTTTCCACCTATTACTGCTATTATACAGAGCACAATTGTTATACCCGCGCTCGTTATCATTCCGCTTGTTATTCCAAGCGAATTTAAAGTCTCAATCATTTTCTGTTTCCTCCGCGTCTGCTACCGCGCTTACCCTGCCAAACACTTTTTTTATCGAAAACATCCTGCCGATAAGAGAGAGTCCGACAGCAGCCGCTATAGCCGATACGGTAAAATCAAGCGGCATTATAATATTTCTTACTAAGAATAATATGACAAATGTTAAGACATTTATACCGTAGTCTATAGGCATTCTTACATAAATTGCTCTTGCAAGAATTTCTTCTGCAGGCTCCGCGTTAAGTATTTTCCTCCAGAGCATTACATATTTTAAGCCGCCCATTGCGGCTCCGTAAACGAGCCCTGCGGCGGCGCTTAATACATATATCAATACAGATTCCTTTCTGTACGGTCAGACCGTTAATTTCACTAATTTGTTATATTGTTTACTATTATACCCAATTTTTTTACTTTGTCAAACCATAGTTAAAAAATAAACAAGCAAAACGTCCTTCAGTCGGCATTTTTGCTTGTTTTTTTATCTTGAAAATAATTAATTTGCTGTTTTTACCGCATATATTTTGCTGTTTATCCTACCCCGGTTATCTACTGTCCATATCATTTACGACATTACGCACCCACTTGTTTGATTTGAACCTGCTGTGCAGAAAAAAGAACTTTACGAGGTCTTCAAAAGCAACACAAAGTGCACATATATAAACCGGAAATTCAAACACAAGCGCCGTTATAAATGCTGTCGGCACGCCGAACGCCCATATGCAGGACGACTCACATATCATAGCATATTTTGTATCGCCGCCAGCACGCAGCACTCCCGTTATCAGTATGCCGTTATGGAGTGTAAGTCCCATAAACAATCCGTATACCACCAGTATGATAAAACAATATGTACGCGCTTCATCCGTAAACTCAAACAGACTTATGAGCGGTCTTCCCGCTGCTATAAGTACAAGTCCGAATACCGCGCCTATAAAAGTACCTATCTTTACAAGCCTTCGTCCCAGTTCCGCCGCATAATCAAGTTCACCCTCACCGAGCTTCTGTCCTACGAGTATTAGCGTTGCTCCTCCTACTGAAAATGCTGTCATATTAAACATCTTCTGTATCGTATTTGCTGCCTGTACCGCCGCGTATTCCGTTACCCCTATGCGAGCATAAGCCGCGACATACATAGAAGTGCCAAGCCCCCACAGTGTCTCATTTATTGTTGTGGGCACTGAATTTTTTATTATTCTAAGAGCAAAATCCTTTTTCCAGCCGAAAAATTCCCTTATCGGTCCTGCTATTATATTTTTTCTGATAAAAACTATAATTATTACAAGTGTCAGTTCAACGGCCCTTGCAATCATTGTCGCCAGTGCCGCACCTTTTACTCCCAGCATCGGCGCACCGAATTTGCCGAAAATAAGTATGTAATTCAGTCCGGTATTGACACTGAACGTAACAAGCGATATAAAAAACGGCAGCTTTGTCTGCTGAGTAGATTTGAGTGCACTTGTAAAAGGCACTGTAATTCCCAGCATTAAAAGAAGCGGTGCACCTGTCTTAACATAAACTGTCGCAAGCTCTATTACCTCAGGAATATCGGAAAAACAGCGCACAACGGTCTCAGGTATGAAAAATGCCGCCAGAAAAAATATCACGCCCACACTGCAGGCAACAGTCACCGCAAGTCCTATCGTCTTCCTTATATTACCTATCTCTTTACTTCCGAAAAACTGTGCTGTAAATGTCGATGTGCCGGATACAAATCCAAACAGCACCATCCAGTGTATGAAAAACACCTGCACTCCGACACCGACAGCAGAAAGCTCCGTTTCGCCGAGAGACCCCACCATAAGGTTATCGACAAAATTAAGCGAACATGATATAAGCTCCTGCATAGCCATAGGAAGCGCTATTACAGCAAGTTTTCTGTAAAGACTTTTGTTTTCTATTGTAACGGGTCTCAAACCGTCTGCCGAGCCCGCCATTATTTTCTGTTCCTCAGTATATCAATTATTTTTTCGCACGCATGCCCGTCACCGTAAGGATTGGCCGCATGCGCCATTTTATCATAAGCCTTTTTATCTGTTAAAAGCTCTTTTGCCATACTGTATATAGTATCTTTGTCCACGCCTGCAAGTTTTACGGTACCGGCGGCAACTGCCTCAGGCCGTTCTGTTTCCTTTCTGACAACAAGCACAGGCTTTCCGAGCGAAGGCGCTTCTTCCTGCATACCTCCCGAATCAGTAATTATAAGATATGATTTCGCTTGGAGATTTACAAAAGGCTGGTACTGAAGCGGCTCTATGAGATGTATGTTATCCGCCCCGGCAAGTATTCTTCCCGCAATCTCACGTACTTTCGGATTTAGATGTACAGGATATATTATTTCCACATCGTCAAATTCATCACCTATTTGTCTTATCGCACCGAATATGTTTTCCATATTCTCTCCCAAGTTTTCGCGTCTGTGACATGTAACGGTTATAACACGCTTATTTTCAAAATCAATTTTTTTAAGAGTTTCATCCACAAACTCATACGGTTTATCCGCAACTTCAAGAAGCGCATCTATCACCGTATTGCCTGTTATAAATATCTTTTCTTCGCTTATACCTTCGCGTATAAGATTTTCTCTGTTGCGCTCAGTCGGTGCAAAATGAATGTCCGCTATATGCCCTGTAAGCACTCTATTCATTTCCTCCGGAAAAGGTGAGTACTTATCATATGTTCTAAGTCCAGCCTCCACGTGACCCACATCTGCCTGATGATAGAATGCCGAAAGCGCTGCCGCAAATGTTGTAGTAGTGTCACCATGTACAAGGACTATATCAGGTTTTTCCTTTGCAAAAATATCATCAAGACCCAAAAGAACATTTGTGGTAATCATACTTATTGTCTGATTGGGCTTCATTATATTTAAATCATAATCCGGTGTAAGCTCAAACAAGCTCAGTACCTGATCAAGCATCTCTCTGTGCTGTGCGGTCACGCATAAAACAGACTCTATTCCTTCCGTTTCTTTTAACTTTTTTACAAGCGGAGCCATTTTTATGGCTTCCGGTCTCGTTCCGAATACACTGAGTACTTTCATTTTCATTCTCCTGCTCGATTTATAATACATATCTTCATATATGCTCTGTGCTTTGAATTTACTTTACTATCGTCTATTTGCAATAAACATTATTCATCATCCGTGCCGTCTGATTCCGTCACCGTAATTCTCTCATAATCCTTTACTGTCTTTTCGGTTTCATTTTCTTCCGCAGTTCCGTCAGCATCCTGCTGCGCACTTTCTTCGTTCTGAATGCCTGACATTTCTGCCGGCACAGCTTTAAGCGAAACTTTCCAGTGATTTGCATCTGTCAGGAAAATATAAATGAACATTGAAGCAATGGCAACAAGACCAAGCATCTCTACAAACAGGTCTCGCGAAAACAGCACCGCGGCAACACCCATAACCCCGCTTATGCCATACAGTGTCAGCACTGTCCTTCTCTGTCCGAGACCGGCCGCCATAAGCCTGTGATGCAGATGTCCTTTATCCGCTTCCATTATAGGTCTATGATTTGCAATACGCCTTAAAATTGCAAATCCCGTATCGAAAATCGGCACTCCCAGCACGAGTACCGGACCTATCATCGCCAATACAGTAGCACCTTTCATCGGTCCTATTATCGAAAGAGTTGCCAGCATATATCCGAGAAACAGTGAGCCTCCGTCTCCCATAAAAAT
>JAAWDW010000155.1 GCA_022793975.1 Bacillota bacterium | reverse complement strand
GAGGTACATCAAATTCCATATATTCACCGTTTCGCGGATGTACAAATCCGAGTACACGCGCACAGAGCAGCTGTCCTTTATCTGCTCCGAGAGCAGATTTTTTAGGTCCGTACACAGTATCGCCGACAAGAGGATGCTTCAGATACGCCATATGCACTCGTATCTGATGAGTACGCCCCGTAAGCAGGCGCGCTTCGATAAGTGTAAATCTGCCGTATCTCTTTAACACGCGGTAATTCGTCACCGCCTTTTTCGCCCCCCTCGGTACCATACCGTTTTCATATGCAAATACACTCTGTCTGAGCCTGTTTTTGGTATCGCGTCCAATCGGTACATCCACAGTACCTTCATCCTCTATGAAGTTATCATGCACAAGTGCATTGTACACACGCGTAATACTATGTTCCGCCAGCTGTTCTGCCAGCGAATTATGTGCAAAATCGTTTTTTGCTATCATCAGAAGTCCGCTTGTATCCTTATCTATCCGGTGCACAATACCCGGCCGTATCACTCCGTTTATCGAAGAAAGACTTCCGCGGCAGTGATACATCACTGCATTAACAAGTGTTCCTTCATAATTTCCAACAGCAGGATGCACCACCATTCCCGCCGGTTTATTCACAACCAACACATCGTCATCTTCATAAACTATATCAAGCGGTATATTTTCTGCTTTTATTTCTATTTCCTCCGGCTTGGGAACAACAACCGACACGATCTGTCCCGTTTTTACCTTTTCCTTTTTTAAAAAACATGGTCTTCCGTCCACTGTCACCGAGCCGCCTTCTATGAGTTTCTGTACAAAGCTTCTCGATATTTCCGGCACAGAAAAAGAAAGGACCACATCAAGTCTGGTCCCGTTTAAGTTTTCTTCTATATATATATCATATTGATTTTCTTTCATCTGCCATTTACCTTTCTCTCCAAAAACACAACATATATGAGAAGAAGTCCGCAGCCTACACATACCGCAATGTCCGCCACATTGAACACCGGCCAAACGCGGAAATCGAACATATCGACAACATACCCACGTCCTATCCTGTCTATCAGATTGCCAAAGCCTCCTGCTATAATAAGTGACAAGGCAAGTTTAAGCACAGGATGTTCATTCTCGCATTTTCTGACAAGGAATATAAAAAGTATGCATATGAGCGCTGCCGGAAGCAGTGTAAGCAGCACTCTTCTATCCTGCATCATCGAAAATGCCGCTCCGCTGTTCCTGACATACGTCAGATGAAAAATATTTTCAATCACGGGCACCGATTCTCCTACAGCAAGCAGATCATCGACCACTTTTTTCACAATTTGATCAACGGCAATTACTGCTGCTATAATCACGCAGTACCATTTGATTTTCGCTATTTTATTCATATTTTCAGTATCTCTTTTTCAGTCATATTCGCTTTGTATTTTTATCAGTCGTTTATTTTCACATTTATGCGCGTTTTGCTCCAGTCCTCTTTCTTGATGCCATTTTCAATATCCGACTTCTTCATAAGTATGGTGCTGCGCGACGAAGCTGGCTCTCCCTGTACGGAAACGTTGCCGAAATCGGAAGCATTCTGTGCCCCGCTTTGTGAATAATCACCAAAAATTTCATTTGCAAGCGTATCAAACTTTTCAAGCTCCGATTCAAGAAGTGATTTATACTTGCTTCTGAATTCTATAAACCTGCTTCTTAGCTGTATATTCTCTTCTGCCAGTCTCTCCGCTTCCTCCTTTGCCTCACGCTGTATTATCTGCGCATCTAATTCAGCATTCTTGAGAAGTATCTCTGCGCGTTTTTCCGCGCTCGCCGAAATATCCCCCATGAGTGCCTTTGCCGCTTCAAGCGTGTCGAGTACGGCTGTTTCCGAATTTTTATACTTATCCAGTTCTTTTTCAAGACGCGTTACATTTTCTTTGTAAGCAGCATTCTCCGTTATAAGCTTTTCCAGGTCCACAGTAAGAAGATCGAGAAATTCATCAACTTCCTCTTCCTTATATCCTCTCACAACTTTTGAGAATTCTTTATTCTGGATATCAAGCGGTGTTATCATCACTTACCTCCATATGCTCTTCTGACTGCCGCCGAAATCAATGCCTTTATGCTCTACGCTTGCCGCGATATCAACATTTTCAGGAGCGAACACGAATATATTGTTCGCAACTTTCTGTACATTGCCGTTAAGCGCATATGTAGCTCCGCTGAGAAAATCAAATATCTTTCTTGCCGTATCGGACTCGATCTTCTCCAGATTGATTATAACAGGTTTGCGGCTCTTAAGATTGTCCACAAGTTTTGGACATTCGTCAAATCCTTTCGGCTCTATTACGACGAGCTTAAAAGATCCTGTTCTGTCGCTCACTGTTACCGACGGTCTTGCAGCAGGTGCCGCCTGAGGTTTTCTTTCCTTCATTTCACTTCTTGCCGGCGTCGGCTGGTACGAACTTTTCGTATCCACAGTCTTGCGTTCAAGCTTTGCCGCTGCCGCCTGTATCTCTTCTTCCGTTATTTCGTCGTCATCGATTTCCTCTATTCCGACAAGGTCTTTAAGCTTATCAAATACTCCCATTTTTATCCTCCTCGTATGTTAAATAATCCTCATTAAACATTTTTATTGTAATTGCGCGCTCCGAAAATAGCAGTTCCTATGCGGATAAGATTGCTTCCTTCCGCAATTGCCGTTTCAAAATCATTCGACATACCCATCGAAAGGTATTTAAAATCAAGTCCTGTACGCGGAGCACCCGCATACTTATCATAAATTTCTTTTACTATGCGAAAATACCCTGCGACATCACCTGCATTTTCAGAGAAAGGTGCTATGCACATCAGTCCCCTTATTTTCACATGCGGGCAGTTTTCCAATATTTCCGCTATAAGACTATCCGTTTCTTCAGCCGTTATACCGAATTTACTCTCTTCCAGCGCCGAATTCACCTGAATGAGTATATCCATTACAATTCCATGCTGCGCCGCTCTTCTATCTATTTCCACCGCCAGTTTGTAAGAATCAACCGAATGTATCAGTGACACCTTATCTATTATATATTTTACCTTGTTTGTCTGCAGGTGACCTATCATATGCCAGCGCACCGGTTTAACATCATCGTATTTATCAAGTATTTCCTGCACTTTGTTTTCTCCGATATCCGTTATACCCGCATCTATTGCTTCGTTTATCTCAGATGCCGGATGCGTCTTTGTCACCGCACATAAAAGCACATCTTTACCGTCTCTTCCGGCACGCTGTGCCGCGGCATTTTTCAAGGAATTTATTTTTTCAATGTTATCCTTAACAGACATATAAAGCCCCCTACTCCGGATTTTTTAAAATCTCATCGTATATATTTACACTGTTTACTCTTTGTCCTTCATCATCGTAAAAATAAGATGACGCTACAGCTGAATTCTCGCCGTCACTCGCTATTATCTTTATCGGTGTAAATGTATAGTCTCCCGTTCTCTGTTTAACATATACTCCTACTTGTCCGTCAACCGCAGCAATGCTTCTGTTCGGCACTATGATTCCGCTGTAATCCGAAGTTATTATTTCAACTTCGGCAACCCGAAGCGTTGCAAAATCTTCATATGACCTGTCGGTTTCAAAGACAATCTGCCACATATCACCCTTTTCCGCTATCT
>JAAWDW010000154.1 GCA_022793975.1 Bacillota bacterium | reverse complement strand
TATCACCGCATTTATATACGGTGAAAGCGAAGCCGGAAAGAGCTTTCTTCTCACCTGCATTACGGTAACTCTGATTTCACTCGCATGTACACTCTTTGTAAAGCCGAAAAAGCAGCATCTTAAAACGCGTGACGGATTTTTTATTGTCGGTATGGGCTGGATCTTTGTCATTTTAATCGGCTGTATTCCATATCTTGCAAGCGGTTATACAGAATCATTTTGCTCGGCATTTTTTGAATCGGCAGCAGGCTTTACAACTACAGGTGCTACAGTACTCAGCGTTGACAATACCCCTAAAGCTTTTCTTATGTGGAAGGCTGTTTCGCACTGGCTTGGTGGTATGGGTATTCTCGTATTTACAGTATCACTTCTTCCTGCTCTCGGTGCAGGCGGTCATAAAATTTTCAGAGCAGAAGTTCCCGCACTTAAAATGGACAAAATTGTGAGCAAGATCTCGGATTCTGCCAAAATACTTTATCTTATGTACATAGGATTCACTATAACTGAATTCGTACTTCTTTCTTTCAGCGGAATGAGCGTATTCGATAATATTATATGTACTCTCGGATGTATAAGCACTGCGGGACTCGCATCTCATTCCATTGGGCTTTCATATTTTGACAATGTTTATGTTGAAATAATTATAGCAATTTTTACTGTACTTGCATCTATCAATTTCTCCCTTTATACGCTTGCCGTTAGGGGTAATTTTCGCGAGATAAGGCGTGATACGGAACTGCGGACGTTTTTATCACTGCTTATGCTGTCCTCACTCTTTATTTCTGCAAATCTATATTTTACAGGAACATATCAAAGTGTTGGCAAATCTCTCAGATACGGATTTTTCCATGCGACGTCGTTTTCTTCCACAACAGGATATTCTCTGACTGATTATTCCGTATGGCCGCCTTTTTGTATCGCAATATTATTTATACTTATGCTTATCGGCGGATGCGCCGCATCGACATGCGGCTCTCTCAAAGTAATCCGCTTAATCGTAATGTTCAAACTGGTAGTACGTACTATATACAGAAGAATTCATCCGCGTGCGATTGTTTCCGTAAAAGTCGGCGGAAAAACTGTATCCGCCGAAGTAGCGTCACAGATAACTTCTTTTGTACTTACATTTTTCATCATACTTCTCATTGGAACGCTAATACTCTCTCTGCAAGGTTTCGATTTTCTTACAAACGTAAGCGCCGCAGCGTCTATGATGTCAAACACCGGCATTTCTTTTGGTGAAGTCGGCGCCGGCGGTGATTTTTCAATATTTGCACCGCCGCTGCAGCTTGTGCTTTCTCTTCTGATGATACTGGGAAGGTTGGAAATTTTTACGGTCCTTGTACTTCTCTCACCTTCATTCTGGAATCCTGATAAAGCTATCGACTGATGAAATTGTGCCCTGCTGCGATGTATTATCTTTTTTATATTTTTGCTGCTGCACTGCATATTCGTAATGAACTACGGAAAAACTATGAAAAACTCACAGCACACTGCACGAGAAAAAAGTGCATACGGCAAATGCAGAGATTCGATGTGCTCTGAGAATTGCGGCGCAAACTGCACCGACTGCAAAAATCATTATTAAAAGAGGTTAAATATGCGTGTAAAAGAACTTATGAGTACAGGAATATGCTGTGTACGTCCCGATACGTCTGTTGCGGAAATAACACGGCAGATGCGCAAGACCGATGTCGGTGCGATACCTGTATGCAACGACAAGGAAGAACTTCTCGGTATCGTAACTGACCGCGATATTGTGATAAGATTTTTGGCCGCCGAAAGCGCAAAGCGCACAGCTGATACAAGCAATATGAGCGATGCGGCTACTATGTTTTCAGTGTGCGCGGCGGATATAATGTCTACAAATATAATATCCGCACCAGAAGATATGAACATCCACGACGCCGCACTGCTGATGTCACACCACCAAATCCGCCGCCTTCCGATAACAGCAGGCGGCCGGCTGGTCGGCATTCTTACGACAGCCGACATCGCCCGCCGCCCCATCATGGCCGACGAAGCCGGTGACATACTGCAGGCGGTTTCGCGACCCGCAACTTCGTAAATATAAAAAACCTGCGGCAAAATACTCTCACCTTTGCCTATTATTTTCGCTTTTCCCATACTGCGCGTGTCAAACAGCTCACATTCTCGGATCTTATCTCGTTTATCATATCCATATATATATCTTTTTCCGTACGCACATAAGTAAAACCAAGCTTCTCCTGCACGCGCTGTGATTTAACATTATCGACAAAATATGTACACCATATCCTGTTCAGTTTCAAGTCTTCAAAAGCATGACGTATTAATTCTTCTGCTGCTTCCGGTATCAATCCTCTGCCCCAGAAAGGTACTCCTACCCAATAGCCGATTTCCGCTTCATCGTCAGCAAGCTCAACATTGCCAGCCTCACCAAATAGCAGCCCTATACTACCCACCGCGCGATTATCTTCTTTCAGACATACAGCATATGTTTCTTCAGCGCTCAGCACACTTGTTATTATACTGCGGCTGTTTTCCACACTCGTATGTACAGGCCACGCAGCAATCGGTCCTACCCGCGGATCCTTTGCATACTCATACAGGCTTTCCGCATCATCTTCTGTCCATGGCCTGAGAATCAGCCTTTCAGTCTTCAATTTCATTTTTCTTTCCTTTCTCTATACTCCCTAAGTTTCTATAAATACAGCATTTGCTGTCTTTCGGGTTTTCATCATATAAAAAGAACAGGCGCTCCTCTGCTGATAAGCCGGCACCTGTTCAAAACTTTTTCTTCTATTCCGCTCTCTGTTTTATCATCATTTTTGCACCGCTATTTCGAAGTTCTATTTACCGTTCCGATATCATTACGATAATGCATTCCTTCAAAACTGATTTTCTTTGCATTATCAAACGCACGCATACGCGCTTCTTCATGAGTTGCACCAAGTGCGGTAACTCCGAGCACTCTTCCGCCTGATGTTACAATTGTATGCTCTCCGTCCGCAAACGCCGTTCCCGCGTGGAACACAACAACATCGCTGTCCACAGCAGAAAGTCCGCTTATAACTTTACCTTTTTCATAGCTGCCCGGATAACCTCCCGAAGCCAGCACTACACAAACCGCCTTTTCCTTTTTCCACTTTATTTCGATATCCGCCAGTCTGTTATCAATAACCGCATCAAAGATATCGACAAGATCACTGTCAAGTCTCATCAGCACCGACTGCGTTTCCGGATCGCCAAAACGATTGTTAAATTCTATTACTTTCGGACCGTCATCGCTGAGCATAAGTCCCACAAACAGGACCCCCTTAAAATCCAGTCCGTCCTGCTGAAAACCCTTAAGCGTCGGCAGCAAAATCTCATCCATTATACGTTTCTCAAGTTCCGACGTAAACACAAGACTCGGTGAGTACGAACCCATTCCCCCTGTATTCGGACCTTTATCACCGTCAAAAATTCTCTTATAATCCTGTGCCGATTCCATAGGCACTATCGAATTTTCATCGACAAAGCAAAGCATCGATGCTTCAACGCCCGTCAGATATTCTTCGACAACAACTTTATCGCCCGCATCTCCGAAAACGCGCTCACCCATCATCTCTTCAATCGCTTTTTTCGCATCTGCCTCATTTTCCGCTATGACAACACCTTTACCCGCGGCAAGTCCGTCCGCCTTTATTACCATAGGATATCCGTAAATCCCAACAGCATTGAGAAGCTCTTGTTTATCCGTAAACTCTTTGTATCCCGCTGTCGGTATATTGTGGCGTGCAAGAAACGCTTTCGTAAAGGCCTTGCTGGCCTCAAGCCGAGAACACTTTTTATTCGGTCCGAAAACGCGCACACCTGCCGCATTGAGTGCATCCGTAATGCCCATAGCAAGCGGCACCTCAGGTCCTATAACTGCCATATCTATGCCTTTTTCCACTGCAAAACGGCAGATTCCGTCTATATCCTCGGCCTTTATATCTACACATTCGGCGACATCGCCTATACCTGCATTACCCGGCGCGCAGTATATCTTCTCCGCCTTATTGCTCTGCGCCAGTTTCCAGCAGACAGCGTGCTCACGACCGCCGCTTCCCACTACAAGTACTTTCATATTTTCCTCCCGCATTAAAAATTATTTCTTAGTTCCCTGCCTATAAACCTGCACCAAAGATTCGTCATTATCATACACTATTTGCTATCAGTGATGGAACAGACGCATACCCGTAAATGCCATCACCATATTATATGCATCGCAAACCTCAATTACATTGTCATCACGCACCGAACCGCCCGGCTGTGCTACGAAGCTGACACCGCTTTTTCGTGCTCTTTCAATGTTGTCGCCAAACGGAAAGAACGCATCACTAGCAAGTGAAACACCTGTAATACCTGCAAGGTACGCTTTTTTCTCTTCAGCAGTAAACGGCGCCGGCTGCTCCGTAAAATACTGCTGCCATCTGCCCTCACCGATAACATCCTCGCACTCTGGTGACAGATAAACATTTATTGCATTATCTCTGTCTGCGCGACCGATACTGTCAAGAAACGGAAGCGAAAATACCTTTTCACTCTGTCTCAAATGCCACAGATCCGCCTTGTCTCCCGCAAGCCTTGTGCAGTGTATACGTGACTGCTGACCTGCTCCCACGCCGATAGCTTGTCCGTCAACAGCAAAGCATACCGAATTCGATTGCGTATATTTAAGCGTAATGAGCGCAATTATGAGATCGCGCACAGCTTCTTCCGGGAGTTCCTTGTTCT
>JAAWDW010000153.1 GCA_022793975.1 Bacillota bacterium | reverse complement strand
TGCCACAAACGAAGGATTATAACCGGTGTCAAATGCCGGTGTTTCGTAATCAAATATAAGACTTATGCCGTATGAATTTATACTGTATTTCTGGTCCTGCGATATTCCCGTAAAAGGTCCCGTTATTTTAAGATCTCCGCCTACATCCCATACTTCCTCATCACCGTTGCTGTCGGCTATAGCCTCACTGACAAAACTGCTTACATAAGAAAGTGCATCCACATCGTTACAGAATATATCCGCTATATTTATTTCATTTCCCGTATTTAAATCCAAATTAAGAGTCTCTTCAAACGAGAAATACACATCACCTTGATTTTTGTTTCCGTCTTTATCAGTCAATGCCGATTTATAGCTGTCAGACACATACATTGTTACAGAAAGTACATTGTTATCATTCAGCGTTATCATCTCATAAGCGCTGCTGTATACACGCTCGGATTTTTCGGGATTTTCACCGATTTCGGCTTTTATTCCTCTGTACGGCGGTATCTTATTTATATTGTCAAGGCATAGATTTTTCAGTTTTTCATTTACAATATCTTCAACTGCTTTGTCTTTGAGCCCGGAAATTTGCATATAATACCCCGAAAAAAATATTTCGTTCACGTCCCATTTTTCCTTTTCGGAATCGCTCATTTGATCATATTCATATCCTGAAGGATAATTTTCCGTTCTCACACTGCCGTCACTGTTTATATTTACGGTCTCCAATGTCAGCTTGTTTTTTGTGAAATATTTAACACCCGCCGGTAATTTTACATTCTTTCCGCTATGTACTATCTTCTCCGTATCGTCACTGTCCGCACAGCCGCCGCACGATAACAGCGAAAATATCATAAACGCGGCCAGCAGCAGACAAAACATTTTTACCGCCGCTCTGCTCAGTCTTTTCATTCTGCAATAACACCTCCCATTTATAAAACCATAAGACCGCGATTATTTTTCTTCAGCGTTGCTGCCGCCGTCAAGTCTCGGCACATATCCCGCTTCTCTTGCCGTATTTTGTCCACTTGCACTTACAAGCCATTTAAGTATATCGCGTACAGGACTGTCTTCAGGCGTATCTGCATTTATAATAGCGTACGACGGATTTATGAGCGGATACGTACCGTCGGCTATCGTATCATCGCTAGGTTCTATACCGTCTATCTGCACGAGTTTTATCTGATCCGTATAGTGCATACTTGTCACATAATAATAATATGAATATCCGATCGCACCCTCCGAATTTTCATACGAAGCTACCGCATCGATAATGCCTCCCATTTCGGCTATTTTCATCTCTGTCGGCGCCTCCATTATTTCATCTTCCGCAATTATATAATGATACATACCCGTCTGACTTCCCGAATTATTAGGCCGCTGATAAGCAATTATATCCACATCGTCTCCACCCACCTCGGACCAATTTGTAATTTTTCCCGAATATATATCATGAAGCTGCTGTACAGTAAGACTTTCAATGGGATTGTTTTTATTCACGAAAAATACAAAACCACCGTTTAAAAACGGCGTCATCTCAAACTCTACACCTGCACTGTCTGCCATCGCCTGCTGTTCTTCAGACGGCATAGAGCAGAATATCATATCCACTTTACCGTTTATAAGATTTTCGTACGCTCCGTCCGTTTTATTGCAGAGCACCCACTGACGTGCCTCTTCAATATCAGCATTAAGAAGTTTTGACGCCATAAGTTCATAGTACGGCGCAAGCGCAGTTGCTCCGTCTATCTTTGGCAGCGTTTCCGTTGTAAATGCAAGACCGGAAATTTCATCGTTTTCAGGTAGCTTTTCATCTTTTTCGGCAGTACATCCTGCAAGCACAGTCATTGATAAAAGTAATGCCAGCGCTGCAAGCGTACATAAGATTTTCTTTTTCATTATCTCTTTTCCTTCCCTTTCTTTCTGCTTTGCCGCAAACTATTTATGCTTTTATTTTAGCATATTTTTCTTTTACTTTTAAGACGAAAGTTTTTCAGTTTTGTTCCTGTTTGTTTACAGTATGCTTAAGGGAAAATAGTGCGCCGATAACCGCCAAAACGGTAAAAACGATAAATGCCGTATGCATTACCGAAATAAGAATTTCAGGCTCTGCATCTTTAAGCGTCCTATCACCGATGTAAAGCGAAACCGTTATCGTAATTATAGTCATACTGACCGTATGTCCGAGCGACCTCATTGTTGCCAGCACGGATGAAGCAACACCGAGAGATTCTTGTGTCACATACGACATTACGGCATTTGTATTCGGCGTGCTAAAAAGTGCGGCGCCGGCGCCCGAAAGCAAAAGCGTGCCTATTATAACGGCAAGGGGAGTATCCTCAGAAATAAAAGCAAAGACCAGAAGCGCCAAAGAAACCGCAGCCATTCCTGAGACAGCAAGAATAAAAGGCTGCACTCGGTCGGATAGTCTTCCTGTAATCGGAGAAAGTATCGCCATAACGGCAGGAGATGCTATAAGAATCAGACCCGCCGCCTGAGAATTGTATCCGCGCGCCGACTGTAAATAAATCGAAAGTAAATAACTTATCGCATACACAGCTCCGTATCCCAGAAGCGCTGCCATATTTGACATTGTATAAGCAATGTTACTCTTAAAAATCCGTACATCTATAATAGGTGATTTTGCTTTTAGCTCACAGATAACAAAAATGATGCCGAGAATTATTCCCGCTCCTGCAATATACGGTGCAAAACTGTTTCTCATAAGATCGGTAAGTCCGTAAACAAGCGCGAGCAGTGTACATATAAAAAGGACATTTCCTGCTGTATTCCAGTCTTTCTTCTTAATTTTCGTATCTGTTTTCTCCGCATGTATTATGCTGTCTTTCTTTTCTGTATTTGCCTGTACTTTCGCCGTCTCTTTGTTTTTTGACGGTATGCCAAAAAGAGCTGCCGCAAATACTATCACGCTCACAACCACGCCGGCGGCAAAGATAGACCGCCATCCAAAATTATAATTGAGAAACCCTCCGAGTACTGGCCCTGCCGCCAGACCTACATATGTTGATGCCGTAGCATATCCGAGCACTTTTCCTCTTTCATCTTCATCAAATTCACTTATGAGTACCGCATGATTTGTTGCAAATATCATAGAAGCGCCAAAACCCTGAATGCCGCGTCCTATAATTACATAAACAAGTCCCTTTGCAAATATTGAAAATAAAGAAGCGGTCCCAAAGACCGCTATTCCGCTTACGAGCACGATTTTTCGGGAAGTAAGATCAGCTATTCTGCCAAACGGCACTGAAAAAGCCGCGGCTGTCAGCATATACACTGTCACTACCCATCCTATCGCACTTGCGCTTACATTAAATTCACTGCTCATATCGGGAACCGACAAATTAAGCGCGCTTCCCATAAATGTTGTTATAAACGAAGTTATAACAGCTGCAAATATTGTAGCTTTTTGTACTTTCTGCATCTTTTATATATCCTTTTCCCCTTCAAGGAGAGTATCGCCGCTGCCTTTATAAACAACAACAATTGTTTCTCCTATATCGTCTCCGAGGATATTGTCACCTTTCTGCGTATAGTGCAGATTATCTTCACGCAGCTCTCCGCCTTCAGATGTAAAGCTTCCGGCAAGTCTGCTTGCCATATATATATCTTCATACGCTTGTGCAAGTCTTTCCTGTGCATCGTTCGGTCTGAAAAACCTCGATGCTACATTACTTATAAACGCATATTCAAAACCGAAGTCCTGCGATCTGAAAGCGCTGTGAACATTCAGGAAATTTTCCATATATTCTTCTGGCTGCATCCAGTCATCCGATTCTCCCTGTATCCATATATAGCTTCTTACTCTCGGTTCAAAACGTTCCGAAAACCATTTTGTCTGCATAATTCCGTTCATAACATTCCAAGAGTTTAATATGGTGTCATATCCATCGCTTCCCGGCAAAAATCCTCTTATTTTCATACTGCTTATGCCTGTATTTATGATAAGCACTTTTTCTCCGAGTTCATCGTAAAGACGTTTTGCCAGCGATGCTTCTATATTGCCGTATCTCATTTTTCCTTTGTCATCGGTAAGACATTCTATTGTATATTCGTTTATTGCCGTACTGTAAATATAGCCTGTCCCTTTTTTTATTACCGTGGCTTCTTCCGCATTTGCATAATAGTAAGAAGCATTGCTCTGTCCCGTCAGCATATACACACTGATCGGCGCCTTTACTGTTCTTGTGATTACAAGTTCTTCTATATTATGTCCGTCATCCGCCGTTATTACTACACCTTTATCATTTATATTTTCTATATGTATTTCACCGGTTTCATTTACTGTTGCTGTTTCCGTATCGCTGGACATATATGTTACAGTTCCCTGTACTTCAAACGCCGGTATAAAATTATAATAATCATTATACTGCAGTTCAAATCCGAGAGCTGGATCTTTTATAAATTCAATTTCATATGTATCTTCACCGCATACAATTTTTGCGCAGGAACGTGTTTCACCGTCGGCAAAAAACGCTTGATATATTATATCCGCTTCTTCACAGATTATCTGCGGCACACGCGGTCTGCCTTCAGGAATGAGTACCTTTCCTTCATTTATCGTAT
>JAAWDW010000152.1 GCA_022793975.1 Bacillota bacterium | reverse complement strand
CGAAGAAGTAAGAAGACAGTTCAGAGAAGACAAGGGTATTATGGAGGGAACTTCGAAGCCTGACTATGCAAGATGTGTAGATATTTCAACAGGTGCTGCTCTTAAGGAAATGATAGTACCGGGCTTGATGGCTATTATTGCTCCGCTTGCAGTAGGTATTATTATGGGTACAGAAGCGCTTGGCGGAATGCTCGGCGGCGCTCTCGCAGCAGGCGTACTCCTCGCGATTATGATGGCTAACGCAGGCGGTGCCTGGGATAATGCCAAGAAGTATATAGAAGCAGGCAATTACGGCGGCAAAGGCTCAGAGCCTCACCACGCAGCCGTTGTAGGTGATACTGTCGGCGATCCGTTCAAGGATACGTCCGGTCCGTCAATCAACATCCTCATTAAGCTCATGACTATCGTTGCGGTAGTATTTGCTCCGCTTTTCGTACAGATCGGAGGTCTTCTGTAAGCAGAGGATTTAAAGTGACACTAGAACAAGGCAGAGACATGCAAACAGAATAAATAATAGAGCGGCTGCAGGAAAACCTGCGGCCGCTTTTCAGTGTACGGGTATATTTACTTTTTTTGATTTATGTGATAAAATAGCAGTATATGAGTAAATATGTATATATAAGAAAAGGAGAACTGTAAATATGACAAAATCGAATGTGTATTTTACAAGCTTTAAAACGGCAGGGCACGAAACGCTGCTTAAAAAGCTTCATCGTCTTATGAAAACGGCGGGCATAGAGAATATTGACTTTGAGGATAAGTATGCGGCTATCAAGATTCATTTCGGAGAGTATGGAAATCTTGCATTTCTGCGTCCGAACTACGCAAAAGTAGTTGCCGATTATGTTAAAGAACTCGGCGGCAAACCGTTCCTGACCGACTGCAATACTCTTTATGTCGGAAGCAGAAAAAACGCGCTTGATCATCTCGATACAGCATATATGAACGGATTTTCCCCGCTTCAGACGGGATGCCATGTACTTATTGCGGACGGGCTTAAGGGTACGGACGAGACTATTGTACCGATTGACGGAGAATATGTAAAGGAAGCGAAAGTCGGAGCTGCGCTTATGGACGCTGACGTACTTATTTCGCTTACACATTTTAAAGGACATGAGGTTGCCGGTTTTGGCGGTGCCATCAAGAATATAGGTATGGGCGGCGGTTCAAGAGCCGGAAAGATGGAGCAGCACTGTGACGGCAAGCCGAGCGTTAATCAGAAAAAATGTGTAGGCTGCGGTGCGTGCATTAAAATATGTGCTCACGATGCACCTTTAGTAAAAGACGGCAAAGCAACGATAGATCATGACAAGTGTGTGGGATGCGGTAGATGTCTCGCTGTTTGTCCGAAAGATGCGATTGCGAATGATTTTGATTCATCGGTGGCAATGCTTAATTACAAGATGGCGGAATATGCGTGGGCCATCTGCAAGGATCGTCCTTGCTTCCATATAGCGCTTATCTGTGATGTATCGCCAAGCTGTGACTGCGATTCTGTTAATGATATTCCTATCATTCCAGATGTGGGTATGCTTGCATCGTTTGACCCTGTTGCACTTGATCAGGCCTGTGCCGATCTCTGTAATAAGATGAAGCCGATAGAAGGCAGTGTTCTCGGAGATAAAATGAAGGAAAGCGGCTGCAGCTGCGGATGCGGAGAGCACGAACATCACGATCACTTCCGTATGGTACATCCGAATACTGAATGGAAATCGTGTATAGAACATGCAGAAAAAATCGGACTCGGAACAAAAGAGTACGAGCTTATTACCGTGTAGCTTGATATAGCTGAGAAGCGGCAGAAGTTTATAGCACTTTGGCAGCAGGCGTACTTTTGCGGGATGGCAGAGGTACGCCTTTATATTAAATAAAATGCTCCGTCGGAGCATTTTATTTTTTCATATTATCAGACAAAGAATGTTATTTTAATAGACCTTCTTCTTCAAGTATTTCTCCGACCCACTTTGCGGCCAGAGCGACAACCCGTGTGCATCCGTCTGCACCATGTCCTCCGGCTTTGAGGAAAGCGGCTTTTTCTTCGGGGATATACATCTTATAGCTCTTTCCAAGGATTTTTTCCTGAATTTCGGAGCACCTAAACGAGCCGAATTCTTTTTCAAAACGTTCGAGAATCTTCCTTGATACCATTGTCATTTCGTTTTTAACGTCATTACCCTGGGATGTTGCAAAGTTCTCCCAGTCGCGGCCTTTGAAAGCTCCGAGTGCTAAAATTGCACCGGTACATGCGCCGCAGGTATTTCCGGAAGACGCCACACCTCCGGCCATTGCGGTAGCAGCCTGAAATAAGTTATCACTTATATTGCCGAGATTTTCTTTTACTGATCCAAGCACGCATTGGCAGCATCCGCCGTTATTTTCTTCATATTTAAAAGCTGTGTCGTAAAGTTTTTGAGATAGGGCTGACATTTTTGTTCCTCCTGAATAATTTTATTTTTTTGTGTTGTGGATAAATTAGATTATAGCAGAGAAATTTGTTTTATTCTATAAATCATCTGCAAAAAGAAAAAATATTATGAATTCATTGCTTAACAAATAAGCGAAATTGTATTTTGACTTTACGTTAGGTGTGTGATAAAATCATAAAAATTCATATATTTTTAGGAAGGTAAAATATGGCATTCGATGTAAAGGGTACATTTGCATGGGCGCTGATCGAACTTTGCGAGCGTAAGGAACTTGCAAAAATTACGGTAAAGGATCTTGAGGAAAAGACCGGATTCAGTCGTCCGACATTCTATAATCACTTTAAGGATAGAGATGATTTGGTGCAGTTTTGTTACAAAACACGGATACTGCCGCAGTATGAGGTCGAAGAGGATGCAGATACTGCAGAATACGGTCAATCGGATATAAGTGCGGAAGATATATATGAGTGGATGGTAGAAGAACTCAAAAGTATGAGGAAGTATAGGAAGTTTATGAAGATGGCATGCAGTATGAGCGGACCTAATAGTCTGTGGGTATATATGATTTCCGAGAGCAGAAGAGAAGACCTCGAATGGCACAAGATGATGCGCGATGGCGGGCTGACAAAAGAAATGCTGGAAGCAAGTGATTACCATTCGGCGGCAGGCGTCTATATGATTATAGAATGGGTACTTGCGGATATGCCGATTCCGGAAGAAGAACTTGCCGATAAGATAATAAGAAACAGAGTGATGGACCTGCCGTATGCGCTGCGAATTGAGGATGAAAATAATATTTATATGAAAATTAAAAGAATGATGGAAAATAAACGTAAGTGAGATAGAAAACCCGCAGATTTATGTACCTGCGGGTTTGACATTTTTCCCAAAATGTCATTATACTGACAAAAAGCTGAAAATGTCGCGATGCTGACAAATCCGGCGTTTTATATATTGCGGATAGGCTGCGGAAAATATAAAATTTATACGAAGGTGAGAGAATATATTTTTTTCACAGTTCCTAAAAAATAAATATGAATTATGACGAAAAAATGCTTCCGGAGCTTAGACGGAGGCATTTTTTCTTATGTGTTATCTTGTCATTTTTCCGGAACTGTTGCAATAATGACAAATTTATGATTTTGTAAATTGTGCGAAAATAATGATAAGTATAATATGAATGTGGATGAAATATTGACATTTCATCATTTGTGTATATATTTATTTAATCGGCCGATATACACAAAATGCAGTTATTTTTATTTTATAGGAGGAAATGTTATGATTAAAGGAAACAACAGATTTCTGAAATTCATGAGATTGTTCTCTCTCGGTTATGTAGGAGGAACAATTTACCTTCTGATGTATGTGCGTTACGTATTCTATGAGCAGACAATGACAGCTCTTAACTGTACAAATGCACAGCTCGGATTTTTGAACACTGTATGTTCAATCGTAAGCTTCCCGCTCAGCTTGATCGGAGCTTACTGGGCAGACAAACTTGATGCAAAGAACGTAATCCTTTTCTCAGTAGGAGGTATTACTGTTTTATCGTTTGTATGGGCGGCAATTCCGCACAGCTATACTGTTGCAGTACTTATCTTCGTTGGTCAGGCTGTAGTAATGATGGCATATTGGGCTTGCCTCATTAAGTACATCAACAACCTCGGCGGCGAGGACGAAGCAGGTAACTCATTTGGTATGTACTACCTCATCAACGGACTTTCGGGTGCATTCGGTAACGCATTCCCACTCTGGGTTGTTACTAAGTTTGACCTCGGACTCCGCGGTATACTTATGACATACGGAGTTATCACTCTTATCGCAACTGTACTTGTATGGCTCTTCCTCGAAGACGAAAAGGGTCTTGCAGAGAGAGGCATTCAGCTCAAGGGCGATGAGCCTATTAACATCAGACATATACCGTATGTACTCAAGTGGCCGGGAACATATATCATATTCTTCGCTTACCTGACAACATACACTCTCTATGCTAACGTATCGTACTTCAATCCGTTCCTTATCGATGTAATCGGTATCGACCCAGATGCATCATCAGTATACTCGGTAATCAGATCATACGGAGCAATGGTAATTGCGCCTGTAGGCGGTATAATGGCAGACAAGGTATTCAAGTCAACATCGACTTGGTACATCGTAGCGTTTGCAATCGCAGGCGTAATGTGGGCTATTCCGTTTATGTTCGGACCTGATTCAAATGTAACACTTGTATGTATCTACTCGATACTGCCATCACTGGTAATCTTCGCACTCTACTCAGTAACATACTCAATCCTGAGAGAGCTGCACATTCCGACGATGGTAGCAGGTACTGCAATCGGACTTGGATCACAGTCGGGTCTTATCGTAGACGGTGTATGGCCGACAATGTTCGGATCGTGGCTCGACAAGTTCGGCAACACAGGATATACTTACATCTTCACATTTATGATCATTATGTGTATAGCAGGTATCCTCAATGCTATGTGGGCTAAGAGTCTTGATAAGAAGTGCAAGTCAGGTCAGAAGTCACTTGATCTCAGCGGACTTCAGAAAAATAATTAAAACAGCAGCTTAACAACATAAAATTGCATTAAATAATAAATAAAAGCTTTCCCTGAGGCTTGGGCGGGGGAAAGCTTTTTTCGTTATATAAATAAAGCGGTAATTTGGCTTTTGAGGATAATTAACTGATAATTATAGAAATATATATTTATGGTTTTTATGATTTATAATTTGATAATTCGTGTTAATCAAAAAAATGCGAATTTTATAAAAAAATCTCTTGCACAAAAAATTCCTGGATGTTAAAATTGAAACAGTGAGTTGCAGTATGTATGCGGTAATTTTCCTAAGCAAATAAATTAT
>JAAWDW010000151.1 GCA_022793975.1 Bacillota bacterium | reverse complement strand
GTTTCTATGCAGAATTCGGAAAATGCGCTCGGCGCTATCCATATTTCTGCCTGCTCACCTGCCGTCTTTATTATAAGACCTATGAGAAGCGAAGAAAAAAGGCCCAAAGCCATTGCCGAAAGCGCGTCCTGAAAATACCGTTTTGCCGAGAACTCTATGTCTTTTCTTTTCAGAAATGCCTTAATTTTATTCATATTTCATTCCTCTTTATAAACTTTGTGGTATTATGATAATGCAGTCGGTCATCACAATCAAACTGCAATTTCTTTGCTTTCATCCGCATTTTCCGCGCCTTTAGGTTTGCTCACAAGCACTATACCGAAAAGCATCACCGCAAGTCCCGCTATTGTCCAAACATTCCATGAGTCACCGTTTATAAGTATACCGGTAATTACACCTGTAAGTGTAATGAGATTCTTTTGCAGCGCCTCCGCAATATGTGCCGGCAGCTTTGAAACCACCGTATTAAATATTATGTAGCATATTACCGTACATCCAAGTCCAAGGAAAGTTACTGCCAGCATTGTGTCTCTGTCAGTCAGGCATATCCTGTAAACCTCAAATCCGCGCCCTCCTATAAGCGTGATTAAATTGAAGAAGATACTGCCCTGCACAGTCATAACAAAAGTTATTTCCATAGGCGTAAATCTATCCGATATGCGATTGGACATAAGTGTAAAAAGCGCACCGAGTATTACGGTTACGACCAATATGGCATATCCCGCATACTTACCGCCCAGTGAAAAATCATCGTTTAGTACAATTGAAAGCACTACACCTGAAAACGCCGCCAGTACCGCAAATACCGTCACCTTATCTATCTTTACTTTCAAGAATACGACCGATATTAACATTATGGCAATCGGCCCCATTGCTATGAGAATTGACGATTCCGAAGTCGTTGTCATACTTATGCCGTACACTTCACCTATCGAATATAAACACGGCTGTGCCAGAGCCGCCAGCATCACCAGTTTCATATCTTTGCCTTTAAAATTCACCTTTATTATTTTAAACGCCGCCATAATTATGAGAATTACTGCGGCCATAGTCCATCGCGCTGTAATTACCTCCATCGGAGTAAGTTTTATCAGTGCTGCTTTTGTTCCTACAAACGAAAAGCCCCATATTACCGATTCGACAACTGCAAGTGTATAGAGAATAATTTTGTTATCTGCTATGCGCCTGCGCTGTTCCGATTTTTGCGGTTCCTCTGCGCCTTCCTTTGCCTCTTCCGTTTTTTTCTGTGAATCTTCCATATATAGCTCTGCCTCCCTCTTCTATTTCCAAGTTTATACTCTTTTATCCAAATTACATTTTTTCATATTCTTCCGCAACCAATAAAACTGTACTTTTTAATAATACTCAGCATAGCGAAACATCCGTATACATTGAGCAAATTGTAGACCAGACTGCAAATGAGCGAGATTGATGCGGATGTTATGCTGTAATTCTAAAAAGTATACCTTTTAATCTGTACTTACTCACTGAGCAGTGCTTTTATCCTGTGAATTATCATCGAAAGCGCCACCTTGTTATATCCGCCCTCAGGCACTATAATATCGGCGTACTTTTTGCTCGGCTCCACAAACTGTTCATGCATCGGCTTTACAGTAGCAAGATACTGTCCGATAACGGATTCGAGGCTTCTCCCGCGTTCGTTTACGTCGCGCACAATACGGCGCACAATTCTCACATCGGCATCCGTATCGATGAATATCTTTATATCGCACATATCCCGAAGCTCTTTGTTCTCAAATATGAGTATGCCTTCAGCCACTACTACTTTTGACGGTAAAAGCTCCGCTGTTCCATCTTTTTTCCTATTATGTACTGTATAATCGTATACAGGCCGATTCACCTTATTTCCGGCTTTCAGTTCCCGGAGATGACTGATCATAAGATCGGTATCAAACGCATCCGGATGATCGTAATTCAGTTTTTTACGCTCTTCAAAAGGAATATCATCGTGGCATTTATAATAAAAATCGTGGCTTATGATTGTTATTTCCTCATCAAATTCTTTTTTGATGAGATTTATCATCGTGCTCTTGCCGCTGCCGCTGCCGCCCGCTATACCTATTACTATTACACCATTTTCCATCTTTCCACCATTGTTTTTTATCCGCGAGACCATTCACATTACACTACATTGCTATTACCGCATATCTCATTCTCTATTTCTGCATTTTTATTATCTAATACTCTATACTTCCTGCAGCCGAAAAATTGTACCGTCTGCATTTCCTATCCGAGTTTGTTCCCTACAATATGTATTCTCATCAAATTTGTATTTCCCTGCACCAGAAGCGGTACTCCAGCCGTTATTATTACGCAGTCACCGTCTTTAAGCATTCCCCTTTCCTTGGGAATGTTCACTGAATTCGCATAAACATCCCGCTGATGCTCTGCTTTTTCTATAACAATTGCCGATGTGCCCCAGCACAGTGCCAGCCTTCTCGCAACGTGCTCACTGTACGTCGGCGCTATTATCTGTGTTTCGGGTCTGAATTTTGCTACCGCAAAAGCAGTATTACCGCTGCTCGTCGGTGTAAGTATCGCCTTTGCAGAAAGCTCCTTGGCGGCCATACAAGTACAGTGTCCTATGGTGTCCGTTATCGTGCCTTTTTTCTTTGTTTCGGCACGTGAATAATGTATATCGTCATACACTATAGCCGCCTCGGTTTTGCAGGCTATCTTCTCCATCATCTTAACACTGTCAAGCGGATATTTGCCGGAAGCCGTTTCGCCTGAGAGCATAATAGCATCCGTACCGTCAAGTATAGCGTTTGCAACATCAGTAATTTCCGCTCTTGTCGGCCGTGGATTACGCATCATCGAATCAAGCATCTGTGTAGCTGTAACTACAATTTTACCTGCCTCGTTGCACTTTCTTATTATTTCTTTCTGTGCTATCGGTACATCTTCCTCTGGAATTTCCACGCCAAGATCTCCGCGCGCTACCATTATACCATCAGAAACCTCTATTATTTCATCGATATTCGTAAGACCCTCTTTATTCTCTATCTTGGAAATTATCCGTATTTCCTCTCCGCCGTTATAATCGAGAAAATATCGTATACCTCTTACATCCTCTGCATTTCTTATAAATGAAGCAGCTATATAATCAACTCCGTTCTCAATGCCGAAAAGCAAATCCTGCTTGTCCTTTTCCGTAAGCGATGGCAGCTTAATATTTACACTCGGCACATTTATACCCTTACTGTTTTTTATTTTGCCGCCGTTTTCCGCAGTGCATATGATATCATTGCCGTTTATCTCATCTACAATAAGACTTATAAGTCCGTCATCTATCAAAATTCTGTCTCCCGCTTTGACATCACCGGAAAGTCCCTCATACGTTACGGTGCAGCCTGTATTGTCTCCGAGTCTGCTTTCCGTGCTAAGCGTAAATTTCTGTCCTTCCTTTATAATTGTCTCACCGTTTTCAAATTTTCCTGTCCTTATTTCTGGACCCTTAGTATCGAGAAGTATCGCTGTAAAAAGTCCAAGTTCACCACGTACTCTCTTTATTGCTTCTATCTTCGCAAGCTGTTCGGCTCTGCTTCCGTGCGAAAAATTAAGTCTGGCTACATCCATTCCCGCACACATAAGTCCGCGCAGCATATCCTCACTTTCACTGGCAGGTCCTATAGTACAAATAATCTTCGTTTTTCTCATATCCGTTGTCCTCTTTTATCTTTAATTTCCCCCTAAATTCTCATTCATCAGTTTAACATAAAAGTACGTGTGCCGCAAGTATTCACTGCCTATATCAGTACTTATATATAAAATGACATGTTTGTAATTTTTACTATAAAAATAATTTTGTAATTTTGCTTGACAGTTTAATTCCATAATGATATCATTTTGATATCACAAAAACATATTGAAATTTCGCCGCAATGTTGCTTTTTGCTGTTTTGTTCACGCAATTGCTTCACGGCAAATTCAAAAAGGGGGTTTATAATAATGAACGAAAAAGTATTGTCAAACAGAAAATTCGGTATGCTTGCGCTTCTGCTCATATTAGCGCTGTACGCAGCCGCATTTATCGGAGTCTTCGCAGGTATTGCAGTTTACAGCGCACCTATCCTCATAGTGTGCATCGCGTGGCTGTCTCTGGGCTGGATCCTGCTCCTTGGTCTTAAAGTACTTAAGCCGCAGGAGGCACTCGTACTCACTCTCTTCGGTAAATACACCGGAACTCTCAAAGGAGAAGGTTTCTACTTTGTAAATCCTTTCTGCCAGTCCGTAAATCCTGCTGCCAAGACAAAGCTTAAGCAGAGCGGAGATGTTCACAGCGGTGAAGAAAGCGCCGTATCAATCTGGAATGGGCTTTCCAAAGGAAATGCAAATCAGATAGACCTTTCAAACAAGAAAATATCTCTTAAGGTAATGACTCTTAACAACAACCGCCAGAAAATAAACGACTGCCTCGGCAATCCCGTAGAAATCGGC
>JAAWDW010000150.1 GCA_022793975.1 Bacillota bacterium | reverse complement strand
GCTGTATCTGTCGTCGCCGTAATAACAGTTCCGTTTTCATCTGCCGCACCTGTAAATTCATATACGACTGCTGCCGCCTCGTCTCCCGACTTGATTACCGCATTTACTGTTGCATTCTCAAAATCATAGAGATTTCCCAGCGCCGAACGAAGAGCTGTGCTTGACCCGCTTGTTGCTCCTGTCGAAAGAGTCGCTTCATGCGTTTTTTCGCCCTTGATTCCCATAGATGCGATGTCTTTCATACTTACAGATACTGTTACGTTTCCTGCATTTACTCTCGCATCAGGAAGCACAAGTGTAGCACTGTAATCATCATAAACTGTTCCGGTTACTGTTGTTACATCACCGTTATCAAGTGTCGATGATACCTTTACCTGTACCTTATAGTCAGGTGCTCCGTCTTCGAGACTCATTATTGCAAGTTTTTCTGCATCAACAATCTCTTCGGCTTCTTCCGATTCAACCTCAGGTGCGGCCGCAGCTTCGGTTGAATCGGAATTTTCATTTTCCGCCTCAATCTTCGGGATAGACCCCCCCTCAGTGAGCGTTTCGTCTTCATTCTGATTCTGAACTTCAATAACGGACAAATCTGTACCGCTATTTTCTTCTTCCGTATCGGCAAACACAGCAGCGCTGCCCATACTGAGAAGCATACTCAGAACAAGAACGAGCGAAAGAAGTTTTTTCATTCTTTTTGCCATTTTTCTGTTCTCCTTCTTTATTACTTTATAAAATAGCTTGGAGTGCAGAAATCTTGGCAGCCGAGCCGGCATAGCGTTTCCACCTTAGCCCTCTTGCTTTGCGTCCCCCTCTTTCAAGAAGTTTGCCATTTCATTATTCCTACCGCGCAAGCGCGCGATCAATAAATTGTCTGCCTTGCGGCATACCTGCAAAAGCTTACGCTCTTGCTTCTAATATGTTTACTATCAGCAGAAGATCATTCTGTCTCCCGCATTGCGCTGTCCATAAGCAGGATAAGTTCCAATACACTGCGAAAACTTTCTTCCATCTTTCCCTCTAGCCAGGCAACGGATCCCTGCCAGCTCGCATTCTGACGAAAAAGTATTCTTATCGTAAACGTTGCCAAATCGCCTTCACGCATCCTGTCATCATCAGGTGATACCGAAGTACTGCTCATAGAAGCGCCGAACGTCCGCACTGCCGTAAAGGATTGCGGGAACTGCATACTATCAAGCAAATCTTCCATTTTCACAAGAAACTGCGTCAAACTGAGAAATGTCTTGCCTTCGCTGCAGCCGGGATTATAAAACCGTCCTACCGGTACACCGTTTTCATAAGAATCCACGCATACAAGTGTAGTTCGGTATTCGTTTCCTCTGGATATTTCCTGCACCCGGAACAACCTCCTTTCATAGTAATTATAACATATTGTAGCAAACATTGGTTACACTATCGGTTACATTTGCCATTTTTTCTTTCAACAATCAAAAAATTTTTTTAATTATTAAAAGTTCTTTCACCCTTATAATTAGATTCTTTAATATATTGTGTAATGTATTTAAATGTGGTATACTTATATAAATAGGTTCATATCTATACTTTTTATATGAATTTTTAAAATTTTTAAAGGTTTTATGTGTGAGTTGAGAGGCATTGATTATGAATTCTTTATCGCTGCAAATACAAATGCTTGGGGAATTCTCCATTCGCTGCGGATCTTCGGAAATCAGCGACGGAGGCAATCGTTCCCGCAAAGTATGGCTTCTTTTAGCTTATATGATATACAATCGCAGTAATCCCAGTTCTACAGATAAATTCATTAATCTTCTGTGGGGAGATGATGAAAGCAGTTCAAATCCCAAAAGTGCACTTAAAACTATGTTTCATCGCGCAAGAGCTTGTTTAAACAAATTAGGAGATGATATAGGACACCAATTTATTATCAGCAGTGACGGTACATATACCTGGAACAATTCTCTCCCAATTACACTTGATATTGATGAATTTGATAAATTATGTAGGGCCGGTGCAGCAGCAACAACCGAAGAAGAAAAGCTTGATAACTATATTAAGGCGACCGCTTTATACCGTGGCGATTTTTTATCAAAAATGTCTTCCGAAATCTGGGTGATTCCTATTGCTGCCTATTATCATAATCTATACATAAAAACTGTAATGGAAACCCTTTCGCTTCTTGAAAAAAAAGAACGCTGGCAGGAAGCCGCCGGCTTATGCAATCAAGCGCTTACGCACGAACCTTATGAAGACACTTTGTATGCTCATCTTATGAATGCGCTTATTCATCTTGATAATAAACAAGCCGCTGTTAGAGTTTACGAAGATATGAGTCAGCTTTTACTTTCGACTTTCGGTATTATGCCTTCCGATAAGTGTCTTACTCTTTATCGGGAAGCTATTCATACTATCAATGAACATCAAGTTTCATCCGGAATACTCCTGGAACAGCTGAGAGAAGAAGACAGCGGTATAAACGGAGCGCTGCTTTGCGATTATGATGTGTTCAAACATATATATCATTCCCTTGCTCGTTCTGTTGCCAGAAATGGTTATGCTGTTCATTTTGCGCTCATATCGATTACGGGCGAAAATAATACCGAACTACCGAGACGCAGCCTTGATCGTGTAATAGATAATCTGCAAATGCTTATCTGCGGCAATTTGAGACGTGGTGATATCGTTGCAAGATGCAGTGTCTCACAGTTTGTCTGTCTGCTTCCACAGGCTAATTACGAAAACAGCTGTATAATCTGCGACCGTATTGTTAAAAACTTTTCGCGTCAATATCCTCATTCACCGGCAAATCTTCATGTGTCGGTGCATCCGCTTGAGCCAAATTTATAATTAAAATTAAATTTGAATGTGCCTTTACTTTAATTTTTAAAGAAAGAAGGCATTTTTTTATTTCTACAAATAATTCAGCGGATTCTTCTGCACGCCGAGATACTGCACTTCAAAATGACAGTGCGGTCCTGTGCTGCGTCCTGTACTTCCTACATTAGCAATATGCTGACCCTGGTATACCTTTTCTCCAACCTTTACATGAAGCTTGCTGCAATGTGCATATACTGTTACAAATCCACCTCCATGGTCGATTTTAACAACATATCCGTACGAACCGCTGTATCCTGAAAATACCACCGTACCGCCGTCGGACGCCCTTATTTTGGTGCCTGTCGCGATTGCAAGGTCTATTCCGTAATGCATCCTGCCCCATCTCGTCCCGAATCTTGATGTAAGTTTCGCTCCTGTTACAGGATAAATGAACGTACCTGTACCCTGCTTCGGCGGAAGAGCTTTCGTACCCACTGATATGACCGCAGTTACCGGCTCTTTCGTAATCTGCGATTCCAATTCCATACGCGCAACTTCCACACCGTTGTTCTTTACAAGTTTTGCAATTACTTGTCTTTCACCCATTTTGCCGGCTACTTTTGTGCTTGTTTCTCCCTGATATACCGATGGGTTGTCCTCATAAACTGTCTGAAACTGCAGATACTCTGTCAAAGTCGATACTTCTACCGTCTGTACTGTAAGCATTGGCACCGCCTGTGTAAGTATAATCTCCTGACCTATCACAAGTCTTTCCGGTGTTACAAGAGGATTTGCCGCCTGAAGATCAGCCGTACTTATATTATATGCTTTTGCTATTCCGGAGAATGTATCTCCCGACTGCACGATATGCTTTTTTATTTCTTCGGCGCCTGTCAGTATCTTTTGAATAACATCATCGGGATTTTCTATAAGACCGAGACGCGTCTCAATCTGTGTTACTTTGACATCCTCAGCAAACCCAATTTCCTCATATGTAGTCGTTTCGCTCGGCACTGCAAATGTCGCCAGCACCGTGTCAAGCACAGCATCCGCAGTCTCCTCATTATCCACAATCGCCACCCTTCTGTTATCAATGAAGATTCCGCAGCCCTGCGCAACAAGATCTTGCATATACGTAAGTTTATTAAGCACTTGTTCCATATTATCGGTCTCTTTTCCTACGGAAAATACGCGTTTAAATCCGATATCTTCTTTTTTATCAATCGTTATTTCGGCATTATGCTCTTCCGTAAGATTTTCACTTACAAGATCAAGAATTCTGAGCACATCTTCCTGATTGTTTACAAGTCCAAGCGTCCTGCTGTTATATGAATACTCATACGCGGTGCAAATATTAAAAATCCCCATAAAACACAGTGCTATGGCTACCAGTCCGGCAAATTGACAAAGAAGCAGTTTTTTATTAAGTTCCGCCCACTCTTTTGCCGTATGGAAATGATGGGCAAAAACTACAAGTGCAATATCGGCTCTTTCTACAAAAGCATCTGTTTTTCTATCAATAATATTTACAGAACGCACTGCAAATCTCGTTATTTTTTTATCAATTTTACCCGCTTTATGTTTTACAATGTGTAGTTTCCTTCTGCGTCTTTCACGTTTTTCCTGAGAACGTTTCCGCGCCTGCGGATTTTTTTCATAATACTTATTTCTCAAAGAAAAAAAACAGCTTAAAATAAACCCTCCCATAATCTTAAAAGGGAGTGCAAGCATAAAATAGATGTTATCAACAACATTTTGCCTGCTGATAAAATCTTCTTTTTTTATTATTTCGCTTGTATTTTTTCTGAAATTCGCCATGTTTTTGCTTCTTCCATTCTCTGTTCAAAACAACTGCAGCGCTCACCATTTTCTGTTGTGCCTGTGTCTCCGCACAGACTGCACATATACTTTACTTCCGTATAATTTATAGGATAGCTGTTTTCTACAAGTATCGCCGCCCTGTCCGCGAGCATCTTGTCCACTGATTTTTTCACCGCCAACGCCGCTTCTTTTCTATCGGCTCTTCCGGAAATCATCAATCTGCCGGTCTCCATTCCGGCCCTTTTTATATTTTCATCAAGCTCTTTTATTTCGGGAAGCCTATCGTAAATTTCCTGTTTTCTTTTCCTTGCGGCATCTTCCGCTTCGTTTCTTATGTAATCATAATATTTAAGCACATATCCTAACGGAATACGTCCTTCTTCATTCGGCAGTACACCATTTTTCTCTTTATACCAATCTGTAAGAATCTTATTGACATAATTTAAATTCGGGTTTGATATTCCGCTCGTTTTACTGCATGCCTCCAGCACTTTATCAATGGAATAATTCATATCCGAAAACCATCTGCTCATAATTTTCTTCTCTTCTTCTGTCGGGTTTCTCATAAATCCGAGTGCCTTAAATACGCGTTTATACAGAAAACGGTTTCGTTCTATTTCACCGAGATATTCATCTATTTTGGCAGCATCATCAAGGCCTTTCAGCATCCAGTTTTTCACAACTTTGCCCACATACGCCGCCGCATCTTTTTTATATTCCTTTTTACAGTAACTATATGCGGTAACAATAACCTCCGGGGACGCCCCAAACTCATCTATCCACGAAAATATCTCCAGCGGTTCTTTTCCACCAAGCGGACGTTCTATTATTTTTTCTACCGCTTTGCACATATCGGAAAGCTGCTTATCATAAAGCCTGCCCCTAAACTGAGAAATACCGCTGTTCATACCGGCGGCCGCACCTGAGTTCATATCTACATCCTGCATCGGCGTATCTTTTCCCGTACTGCCAAAAAGTTTATCACGAAGGCTTACGAATTCTATCTTGTCTTCTGCACCGTTTCTTATGCGC
The DNA here is from genome assembly GCA_022793975.1 of Bacillota bacterium. Lineage (GTDB taxonomy): Bacteria > Bacillota > Clostridia > Peptostreptococcales > Anaerovoracaceae > QAKD01. Next base: position 5,003 of record JAAWDW010000150.1, on the reverse strand, counting down.
TTTATCACTCCACGCTCCTGCCAATAGAGAAGTGCTTTCTCTATATACACAGGTTCTGTCAGCAAAAGTTTTGCAAGCCGTTCTTCCGATACGGACTGTCCTGTTTCGGCGCACATCAAAGCATAGAGATATACTTTTACATAATCTCCCGGAGCTGTTACCATATGTTCACTTATAAATATATTTTCAACTTCCGTATCAAGAAGATAACCGTTTTTCCTGCCCCTGCCAAATTGCATTTTAATTTCCTTCTCTATATCTAAGGCACCGACGCTGCTTATGTTTCTGTAATATGCCATTATAAATTATACTCCGCATGCGCAGTATGTTTTTGTACAAATTGTGAAAATTAAAGCGAAATATTGCTCTTGTCCGCAAACCTAGTATACTTTTCAAGCCACATAAGCTCTACTGTTCCGGTTGGACCACTTCGCTGTTTTGATATTATAACTTCGCAGACACCTGGTTTTTCCGAATTTTCTTTCTCATAATAATCATCTCTGTATAAGAAAAGTACGATATCGGCATCCTGTTCAATAGACCCCGATTCACGAAGATCCGCCAGCTGTGGTCTGTGATCCTGTCTCTGTTCCGGTGCTCGCGAAAGCTGCGAAAGCACTATAACAGGGCAGTCCATTTCACGTGCAATAAGTTTTAAATTTCTTGAGAGCGCCGATATTTCCTGCTGTCTGGAATCCACTCTGCCTTCATAAGACATAAGCTGTAAATAATCGAGTACCACGAGATCAAGTCCGTGCTCCGCTTTTATGCGCCTGCACTTATTCTTTATTTCCATAATGGAAATACCTGGCGTATCATCTATAAATATGTTTGCTTCCGAAAGTGTATCTAGCGCAATATTTATATCGTCCCAATCTTTTCGGTTTAGTTCTCCGGTTTTAAGCTTCTGCATCTCTACACGTGATTCCATAGAAAGAAGCCTCTGACCAAGCTGCTCTTTTGACATTTCCATCGAAAAAATGAGTACTGATGCGCCTCCTTTTATTGCCGCCTGCTGCGCAACATTGAGTGCAAAAGCCGTCTTACCCATTGCCGGTCTCGCCGCTACTATAACAAGGTCCGATCTCTGCAGTCCGCTTGTTTTTATATCAAGATCCCGAAAACCCGTGGGAACTCCTATGACATTTCCTTCTTGTCTACTTGCTTCGTCTATAATTTCTATATTCTTTATAAGTACATCTTTAAGTGCGGCAACATCTTTGCTCTGTTTTGCCTGCGCAATTTCAAATATTCCGCGCTCTGCATAATCAAGCACCACATCGGCATCCATCGCTTCTTTATATGCTTCTTCTATGATATCGGTTGACGCAGCTATTAGTTTTCTGAGCACAGCTTTTTCCGCAACTATTTTTGCATACTGTCCCGCATTCGCAGTAGACGGCACCCCAGATGACAGCGAAGCTATATACGCGCGGCCTCCTACCATTTCAAGCGAATTTCTCTTTTTAAGCTCTTCGGAAACCGTAAGTGTGTCAATAGGCTCATTTCTTGAATAAAGCTCTCTTATGGCCGTAAAAATTTCTTTATGCATTTCGCTGTAAAAATCTCTCGGCTTCACAATATCCATAATATCAAGCAGAGCATCTTTGCTCAGCATTGATGCACCCAGTATCGATTTTTCTGCCTCTTCATTATGCGGAGGTATTTTTTCTATCATAATTAAGGTCCTCTCTCCGATTGAATTTCAGTCAAATCGGCTAAACTTCTACTGTTACGTTAAGAGTTCCCGTCACTTCCGTATAAAGCTTTACCGGAATTTCATATGTACCGCAGGTCTTTATCGGCGTATCGAGTACAATCTTTTTCTTGTCTATATTGAGCTTGTGCTGCTCTGACACAGCATCACTTATGTCTTTTGAAGTTATCGAGCCGAAAAGTCTTCCCCCTTCGCCGCCTTTTGTCTTTATTACTGTTTTAAGTTCTTTTATTTTATCGGCAAGAGCCTGCGCCGCTGCTTTATCAGCCGCTCTTTTTTCCTCCGCCAGCGCTTTCTGCTTTTCAAGACTTCTTACATTGCCTTCCGTTGCTTCCTTGGCCATACCTTTAGGTATAAGCATGTTTCTTGCATAGCCGTCGGAAACTTTCACAATATCTCCCGCCTTGCCCGTACCTTTTACATCCTTTAATAAAATAACTATCATATCTAAGCCCTCCTGATTTAACTTTAAATTTCTTCCTCTTCTATAAGCATCTCTTTAAGCTCCGCCAGTACTTCTTTTGGAGCTGTATCTACCTGCGCCGCGGCCGTTGTCAAATGACCGCCTCCACCCATTTTTTCCATTATTACCTGTACATTGATATCGCCTAAAGAACGTGCGCTTACGACTGTTTTGCCGAAACTGTTCACACCTGCCACAAAACTTGCAACAATACCTTTTATGGAAAGCAGCTGATCCGCTGCCTGTGCACAGAGTATCTGACAGTCCGGACTGTCTCCCTCCATTACCGAAAGAGCTATCTGTCCGTCGTTTATTATTTCGGCATCGGCTACACATTTTGAGCGCAGCATAAATGATTCGAGGTCTGTACGCAGGAACTTCTTTACTGCCGCAGTATCGGCGCCCGAACGCCTGAGCCACGAAGCTGCTTCAAACGTACGCACACCCGTTTTTACTGCAAAATTGTTTGTGTCTACCGTAATGCCGGCAAGCAAAGCTTCTGCTTCAAAACGTGTAACATTCTTCTTCTCATCCGAATACTGCAATATTTCCGACACAAGCTCCGATGTAGAGCTGGCATAAGATTCCATATAGGCGAGCGTAGGATTTTCTACACTTTCCTCGTCTTTTCTGTGATGATCTATAACCACTATTTTGTCTGTCATATTTATCAGTTCCGGACAATCCGTATAGCTCGGTCTATGTGTGTCCAGAACAATGAGAAGCGTATCTTTATCAACAATATTACGAGCTTTTTCACTGTTTATAAAAGTATAAAGCTCTGTTTCCTTTGCCTGTTTATATATCTCCGAAAGCGACTCCGTAACATTATTTATCACTATATATGTCTCTTTATTCGTATTTCTTATGAGTCGTGTAATACCGAGTGCCGCACCAAACGCATCCATATCAGGATTTGTATGACCCATAATCACAACTTTTTCTGCCTGATCTATAAGAAGTTTGAGCGCATGTCCTATAACTCTGGATTTGCCTTTGTTGCCTCGTTCTATAACTTGAGTTTTTCCACCGTAATACTGGATATTGGAGATATTCTTTATTACCGCCTGATCTCCCCCGCGTCCGAGAGCAAGGTCAAGCGCGTCTTTGGCATACTGATCAGTCTGCACAATGGTTTTCCCGCCGGCACCTATTCCTATTGAAATCGTTACTGGAAATTCACCTTCTGTTTCAATTGCCCGTATATCGTCGAGTATGGCAAACTTGTTTTCAATAATTTTTTCGCACGATGAATTGTTCATTACAAAGAAATACATATCTTCTCTGTATTTTACAACGCCGGCGTTCATACGAGCACCCCATTGTCTGAGCGTTTTGTCTATAACAGAGCTGAGTGTCATCTCATTTTCTTCTTCGGTATTTTTGAGGAGTTCGTCAAAATTGTCCACATGTACGAGTGCGATACATACTTTTTCCGAGTTGTACAGTTCTTTCAGCCCCTCAAGATTGGTAATATCGTGAAAATATATAACCATATATCCGTCTACATCTTCAATTTCATTTGCCGAAATCCTAAAAATTCTATCATTTCTCGAAATTGTAAGCGATTTCTCACCACTTGCCGCAGCTTCGTAATCTTTGTACTTGATTCCTGTAAGTGCAAAAATATCGGAGTCCTTAATATCGTCATAAATGAATACATCGCCTATTTTCGAGCTTGCGACAGTTACTTTGCCCTGTTCGTTTATAATGCACATTGGGAAAGGTGCGTTTTTCGCTAAAATTTTTTGTATATTATCTATATTTTTTATATTTTCTTTATCTGTCATTTTAAAGACCCTCCGTCTTTTATCTGCGCGCCATACGTCCTCTCATATTTATCATATAATCAAACGCGCCTACAGCAAACAGTATCATCCGTCCGAAACTCGTTGCCATTCCGATTATACCCACTACAACCGCAAAGGCTTTGGGGATTTTTTTCATATCAAATATAAGAAAAACAAAGCCGAGTCCCTGCACCGCAATCACAAATTCAAAAATGACGCTTATATTCATATAAATCTGCATTCCTTCAAATGCTGGCAGAAGTCCGATTACAAATGAAAGCAGGAACATTGCCAGAAAGCCTGTCATTGTGTTCGGCGGCCATCTGAAGAACTTAAGCGGAACAAGCTCTGCAGGTTTTCCGCCTACACTTTTATACATTTTTGATATAATCATATATAGAAAGTACGAAACGAGCGTACCCGAAATCAGAACAGTTGACGGCAGCATGGAATTCATCATTCCGTATGCTGAAACAATAAGCGACACTCTTTCGTCATACGTCATATTGCCGATGCCGGCAGCCTTTACAAACTCTTCCGTTCCGGCAAGGAATCCCGCCGCTTCCTTTATTATACCCATAAGCTGATCTCCGAGAGACACGCCGCTGTCAATAAATGCTGAAAAAAGTATTGCTATCACAACCATAGATGTCAGTACTATGCTTTCAAAAAGTGTTTGATACGGCGATACATTCTTTTTTAAGTTCCAAACAATTACAATTATCGGAACTATAAAAATGAATGCAAATATCATCAAAAAATACATTTATTATCTTCCTCCATGCTATACTTATACATATTATATTGTACCACAAACCTCAAATAATTTCATCTACTATATATTGTGTGTGCTTGGCAATATCATTACCCGGCAGCACGATAGAAATTTTTTGCTTGATTATTCCCAAATTTATGGTATACTATATTGGTGTCCGTGTATTTTTCGGACAATTCTCTGCGACGGGAAAGACCGTCGCCATTAAGACCACAGGGAGGTGAATCAAATGACAAATTATGAAGTTATGTTCATTAT